>JAGHUW010000196.1 GCA_018064625.1 Candidatus Cryptobacteroides equifaecalis
ACTACAGTCACTGTACAGGTGGCGCTCTTGTCCCCAGCTTTTGCTGTGATTGTTGCTGTGCCCACCTTGAGGGCTGTAACAACACCGTTGCTAACGCTTGCGACCGTTGCATCTGATGTGCTCCATGTCACGGTCTTGTCCGTTGCGTCGCTCGGATTAACTGTGGCCGTGAGGGTCACGCTTTCTCCAGCCTTCAACTGAGCGCTGGTCTTGCTAAGGGTTACGCTCGTTACTGGAGTAGCAACTACAGTCACTGTACAGGTGGCGGTCTTGTCCCCGGCCTTTGCGGTGATCGTGGCTGTGCCTACCTTGATGGCTGTCACAACACCGTTGCTTACGCTTGCGACCGTTGCATCAGATGTGCTCCAGGTTACGGTCTTGTCTGTTGCGTCGCTCGGATTAACTGTAGCCGTGAGGGTCACAGTCTCACCGGCCTTCAACTGAGCGGTGGTCTTGCTAAGGGTTACGCTCGTTACCGGAGTGGCAACTACCGTCACTGTACAGGTAGCGGTCTTCTCTCCGGCCTTTGCTGTAATCGTTGCTGTGCCAACCTTAAGGGCTGTCACAACACCGTTGCTTACGGTTGCAACCGTTGCATCTGATGTGCTCCATGCTACGGTCTTGTCCGTTGCGTCGCTCGGATTAACTGTGGCCGTGAGGGTCACGCTTTCTCCAGCCTTCAACTGAGCGCTGGTCTTATCCAAACTAATTGCGCTGACCGTCACGAAAGAGGGTGTTACGACCACTTTGCAAGTCGCAGACTTGTCATCGGCCCTTGCTGTAATCGTTGCCGTGCCTACACCTACTGCCTTTACCTGACCGTTAACAACAGATGCAACATTCTGATCGGAGCTCGACCAGCTGACAGTACTTATGGCGGCATCCTTAGGAAATATCGTGGCAATGAGGGTCTGTTCTTCCCCAAGCTTAAGGCTCAAAGAACTCTGATTCAAAGAAACGCTAGAAACAGGAATTGGTGCGACAGGCTTCTCGCAAGAACCTATTGTGAGCAAAAGACCGAGCAACACAATAGTATACGACAATATACCAACTAACTTTTTCATGAAAAAGGTAAATTTCTCCAAATGTAAGAAAAAATACTAATTGCATAAGTATTAATTAATTCTTAATTTTGAAAAAGATTAATTAGCGATGATTACTGATAAAGAGATAAAGATTTCATTCAAGGAATACGGCAAGCTTGATGAAATGGAAATACTGGACCGGGAACTCGCACTCGAGGCAATCAATGCCATGAAGGGTTCCTACTCACCTTATTCTCACTTCCACGTGGGTGCTGCAGTCAGGCTCTCGGACGGAACCATCGTACGCGGAGCCAATCAGGAAAACGCCGCATTTCCGTCCGGCACCTATGCCGAGCGCAGTACAATGTTCGCAGCCGGAGCCCAGTACCCGGACAAGGACATGGTCTCAATAGCAGTGGCAGGAGGTCTGGATGGAGTACTTTCAGACCATCCGGCAACACCATGCGGAGCATGCCGCCAGGTGATGGCCCAATATCAGACCAAAGCCGGAAAGCCCATGAGCGTGATAATGGTGGGCAAGGACAAGATCTGGAAGTTCTCCCGCGTGGACGACATACTTCCCCTGATTTTCGACCAGATATGAAAAAAGGTGCTTAACTCAGCACCTTTCTTCTGAACATCAATGCGACGCAAAGGCCGGAGATGATATGCCATATACCCCACCATGCGGTGACGAAGAGCATACCTCCGTACATAACCCCGGTCTCAGGGTTGTTCCACATCTCCGGACGGAATATAGCCGGATTGAGAAGCAGGGTAAGACCCAGTCCGGAGTTCTGAATTCCAACCTCCACGGTTATGGAACGACGGTCTCTCTTAGGCAACTTCATTATGCTCGCCCCAGCCAGACCTGTAGAGAATGCACATGCATTGTGGATAAGGACAAGCAGGAATATGAATATGATATACTGAATAAAGAGTTGCCAGTTTGGAATGAACATTCCAAGAACCATTACAACGAACACGACTATGGAGAAGATGCTGAAAGGTTTCTTCATCTTCTTTGCCACCTCCGGGAAATATTTGGCAAAGAGCATTCCCAGCACCACAGGTATGGCAAGAATCATGAACACGGTCTTGAACACCTCGGAGAGAGGTATCTCCAGATGAGGAATGACAAGCCTTCCTGAAAGCGAAGTGTATTTGAGGAAAAGATTGCCCCACACCCAGAAATTGAGCGGGGTCAGCACAGGGGAAAGAACTGTGCTCACGGCGGTCATGCTGACGGAAAGCTCCACATTTCCTTTTGCCAGGGTACAGATAAAATTCGAGATGTTGCCTCCCGGGCAGCATGCCACCAGAATCATACCGAGACAGACCATAGGGGTCAGGAAGGGATTGAGGCAGATGATGAGCAGGAATGTGATGAGCGGAAGCCCAATCCACTGAAGCACAAGACCTGTGATGATGGATTTAGGATTCATGAAAACGTTCTTGAGAGTATCCCATTTGATACCTATGGCTATCCCGAACATTATAAGTCCCAGGATGATGCCCATGACAAGACCCGTTCCGCTTCCAAGATTGAGTGTCACCGAATCAAGCGACGCAAGCTGTTCCTTTATTGTCATTTTTCATGTTTATTAATAATGCAAATTTACATAAAAATCAGCACAGTTGACAATTATATATTAAAATGCTAAATTTGAGGTCTCTAACAAAGGATAGAAACAATGAACAAAGCAACTACAATCATGGCATTGGGAACCGCACTCATCCTCGGTTCATGTGCAAATGAGCCCAAGGAATGGAAGTATTCGATAGACGAATTCGCAGACATAGAAGTTCTGAGATATCAGCTCCCGGAATGGGATAATCTCTCCCTTCAGCAAAAAGAATACATCTACCACCTCGCAGAGGCCGCAAAATGCGGCAGGGACATAACCTGGGACCAGTTCTTCAAATACAATCTTGACATACGCCACGTGCTTGAGAACATACTTGAGACACAGAAAGGCAAGGGCGCCGAATGGGATGCCTTTGTGGTCTACGCAAAAAGGGTATTCTTCAGCAACGGCATACATCACCACTACTCGGACGATAAGATACTCCCAGGCTGCTCGCGCGAGTATTTCGCCGGCCTCATGAACAAGGCCGGCTGCTATGACGAGAATCTGCTGGACGTCATCTTCAACCCCGACACATACGTGGTCAAAAGATATCAGGGAGCCGACAAAGACCTGGTGGAAGGATCGGCAGTGAACTTTTACGAAGGTGTAACCGCAGCCGAAGTGAACGCATTCTATGATGAGATGGCAGACCCGAAGGACAAGGAGCCTATCTCCTATGGCCTTAACAGCAAGGTGGTGAAAAAGGACGGAAAGGTCACAGAGGAAGTCTACAGGGCCGGAGGTCTTTACGGAACCGCCATCGAAAAAATCGTCGGACATCTCGAAGCTGCTGCAAAAGTAGCCGAGAACGATCTCCAGAAGCAGTATATCGCAGAGCTTGTGGACTACTACAGGACAGGCGACCTGAGGATGTGGGACCAGTACAACATTACCTGGGTAAAGGACACCGACAGCGCAGTTGACTTCGTAAACGGATTCATCGAGGACTACGATGACCCACTCGGAAGGAAGGCCACCTGGGAAGGCATAGTCAACTACCGTGACGACGCCGCAAGTCAGCGCACTGTTACCCTCAGCGAGAACGCGCAGTGGTTCGAGGACCACGCCCCAATCAAGCCTGAGTACAGGAAAAGCAAGGTAAAGGGCGTATCTGCCAAGGTGATCAACGTAGCCACAATCGCCGGAGGCAACTACCCTGCAACGGCCATCGGCATCAATCTTCCGAATGCCGACTGGATCAGGCGCGAGCATGGTTCCAAGTCCGTCACCATAGCCAACATCACCAGCGCATACGACATTGCGTCTTCCCAGCGCCCGAAGAGCATACTTTCCGAGTTCGCCTGGGACAAGGCGGAAATCGAGCTCTGCAAGAAATACGGCGCTCTTGTTGACAACCTCCACACAGACCTGCACGAATGCCTCGGTCACGGCAGCGGCCAGCTCCGCGAAGGCACCCCTGCAAATGCCCTGAAAGAGTTCACCTCTACTCTCGAGGAGGCAAGGGCTGACCTCTTCGCCCTATACTACATGGCCGACCCTAAGATGATAGAACTCGGCCTCATTGATGACCCCGAGGCATATAAAGCACTCTACATCAACCAGATAAGAAATGGCATCTTCACACAGTTCTGCCGCGTAGAGCTTGGCAAGCAGAATATCGAGGCCCATATGCAGGACAGAAAGCTCATAGCCCAGTGGTGCTACGAGAAAGGCAAGGAGAACAAGGTCATCGAGATGAAGAGGAAAAACGGCAAGACCTACTTCGTCATCAACGATTACATGGCACTCAGAGACCTGTTCGGAGAGCTCCTCTGCGAGATACAGCGCATCAAGTCAGAAGGTGACTACGAGGCAGGAAAGGCCCTGGTGGAAGACTACGCCATCAATATTGACTATGATCTTCACAAGGAAGTGCTGGAAAGATACGAGTCCCTCGGCCTCAAGCCTTACAGAGGATTCGTCAACCCTGAAATTGTCCCTGTATGCGCAGAGGACGGCACAGTCAGCGACTACCGCATAGAATACGTTTCCGACTTCCTTCAGCAGCAGCTGGATTACGGCAAGAAGTACCGCACACTCTAATCCTACGGTAAATGGCAGACTCCACAATCAGTTACGAAGAGATTCAGAAATCGGCACAGAAGGTGTTCGACGTCATGGCTCCGCGTATCTCCGCGGAAGAGATGACACTTCTCAAAAAGGCCTACGAATTCGCATACGACGCCCACAGGGAGCAGAAACGCAAATCAGGAGAGCCTTACATCATACACCCGATAGCCGTGGCCATGATCGCTGCCGACGAGCTGAAGCTCGACCTGCACAGCGTGATGTGCGCTTTCCTCCATGACGTCGTGGAGGATACGCCACACACAAAGGAGGAGATTGCAGAGCTGTTCGGGGACGACGTTGCCTTTCTCGTGGACGTTGTGACCAAGAAGAAAAAAGAAAGTTATACCGCGTCCAAGCAGGTGGACAATTTCAAACAACTTCTCGATTCTCTGCACTATGACATCCGCGCCCTGCTGGTAAAGCTGGCCGACCGTCTGCACAACATGCGTACACTTGCCAGCATGCGTCCGGACAAGCAGATGAAGATTGCCGGGGAGACGGACTACTTCTACGCTCCCCTTGCCAACCGCCTGGGACTTTTCGACATAAAGACCGACCTTGAAAATCTTGCCTTCAAGTACCGCTGCGGGCTGGAATACGAAGACATAACCCGCGACCTCGAAAAGGACCAGGAGGAAAACAGGGAAAGGCTGGAATTCTTCGTGAAGCAGATAGACAGCATTCTTGCCGGATGCGGCATAGAAGGCAAAGCAGAAGTATTCTACCGCCGTCCTTACAGCATCTGGCGCAAGATGAAGGCAGGCAACGTGGATTTCAGGCACGTCGAAAACAGATACTACATACGCGTGACCTTCAAGCTTCCCGAGGACCCGTCTCTCACGGATGAGCAGATGGAACTCAAGGAGAAAAGCCTGTGCCTGCGTATCTATTCCAAACTTACAGACAGCTTCAAGGAAAGGCCTCAGAGTTTCTACAACCAGATAGACCAGGCCAAGGAAAACGCATACAAATGCATTCAGCTTCAGTTGCTTAGCGACGGCGGAATATGGGAGGACGTTCAGATATGCTCAGAACGCATGGTGGCCATATCCAAACTCGGCTGCATGGCAGAGCTTCATGAAGGCAACAACGTTGCATCCTGGATGAAAAGGTTCAAGATGGTTCTCGAAGACATGGCGAGCAATACCATTGAAGGTGACTACATGGACAGCATAGTCTCCACACTTTACTATGATGACATAATGGTCTTCACCCCATCCGGACGTCCTGTCACTCTCCCGAAGGGTGCATCCGTCCTGGACTTCGCCTTCGAACTCGACCCTGCACAGGGAATACACGCAAAATACGCCCGTATCAACGGACGCCTCGCATCGGTAAAGACCATACTCAAAAGAGGAGACTGCATAGAGCTGGGAACCTCACCGGCCGTGATGGTGGAAGCTGACTGGCTGGATTGCGTACAGACCTACAATGCCAAGCGTTCCATTCACAAAATACTGAAAGACAGAGCGATGGATGAGCCGGTGAGCCGCTGCCCATTCTGCCAGCCAATCCCCGGTGGAGACATAATAGGCTATAGGGAGGACAACGGAAACATAACCATACACCGCAGGAGCTGCCACCGCATCATAGAGCTTGCATCCCAGGCAGGAGACAGGATAATGAATGTGGAATTCAAGGAGGATCCCGATGTTCACTACCCTGTCACGGTTTCCCTGCGTGCAGTTGACAGAGACCACCTTCTCATGGATATCATAGAGAAGATCAGCAGCAAACTCAATCTTTCGATAAGCTCGCTCACCACCAGGTCTGAGGACGGGATTGTGGATTGTTCGATAACTTTCCTCGTACACTCCGTAACTGAACTCGTATCCTCACTTCAGAGCCTTTATGAAATTGAAGGAGTGGATGAGGTCAAGGGAGAAGGCATCAGGTAATGCCTAAGCCTTGAGAATTGTCTAGATAAGAATAATAAAAAAGAGACCGGCATTTCGCTGGTCTCTTACTGGTGGAGATAAAGAGATTCGAACTCTTGACCCCCTGCTTGCAAAGCAGGTGCTCTACCAACTGAGCTATACCCCCATTTGCGGATACAAAGATACGCAAATATTTCTAAGTTCCAACAAAAATCTTTATAAATCTGCAGAAACCAGCTTTTTTCTTGCCTGCAGTTCCCAGGTTCTGATCCTGTCCTTATAAAGATTGTTGGCATTCATCTTCTCTATGCTGAGTGCGGCATCCGAATTGTCATCCCAGCGGCGGCAATTGTACATGACATCATATATGCGTCCTATCCTGTACTCGCGGCTTATCCTCAAGGCCACGGCATAGTCCTCACCATATTTGGTAACAGGGAAATTGATGCTTCGCGCAAGAGGTGTCCAGAATCCGCGCGGAGCACCAAGTCCGTTGATTCTCAAGGCATTGTTGCGGCCGTTCTCATCTGTCCACTCGCGATGGTCTATCACTCCCGGAGGCAGTTCATTGAGATTGAAATCCGTTATCCTGTACGTACCGATGACCATGGCACAATCCTGGGCGCGGAAAGCATCCACAAACTTCTGCACGGTTTCAGGACCAGAGTACATGTCGTCAGAGTCGAGCTGCAGCGCAAAGCGTCCGCACTTTGGATGATGCAGCGCGGCATTCCAGTTTCCGCCTATGGCATGGTAGGACTTGTCCTGGGCAATGTACACGACCATCGGGTCGTCGGCAAAAGACTTGATCACATCCACCGTACCGTCCGTGGAATTGTCGTCCACAACAATAACATTGTAAGCGAAAGTTGTTTTCTGATCCAAAGCAGAACGAATGGCGTCGCCTATCGTGCGCACGCGGTTCTTACACGGTATAACCACAGACGCCTCATACTCGAACTCACCTTCCGAAAGGTCCACATCCTTGAATTCAGGCTTGAGATATCCACCCACAGCCTTGAGGTGCTCGGTGCAGACCTTTTCCATCTCTATCTGCACTGCCCTGTTGCGCGGGTCCACATAATCGAAAAGTTTCTCCCCACTCTTGCGGGTATCCTTCTCCACCTCATAATAGAGGTACTCGTTTATGTGTACCAGACTTCCCTTCTGCGAGACCTTGAGCCTCAGGTCATAAAGACCGGCAAACTCATAATCCACATCCATGCGCGAGGCTGCATCCCTCAGGGCTGAGGTCCTGTAGATCTGAACTCCGCCGAAATCGAAATCATCCCTGAGGGAACCTTCCTGATAATCTATGACAGGAAATTCCTTCACGACTCCGTCCACAGAGGCGAAATGATCAGCGTAGACCATGTCCGCACCACTGTATTCCATAACCTGCAGCATGCGCTCGAGTCCATGCTCGACCCACTTCAGTTCTGTATCCTTTGTATAAATGAGGGCATATTCCGTTTCACAGGAGAAAGCAGCCTCCCTTACGCTCTCGCTGCTCACCCTCAAAGGCAAATCAAATCTTGTAATCATACACGCAAATATAGCATTTTGGCGGAAATTATTTCGTATATTTGTTAATTGTAAAAACTCGGACATGAAAAGATACATCACTATCCTTGCAATGGCTGCCATGAGCTTGAGCGCAGCCGCCCAGACCACTCCTCACTGGCTCCGCCAGAGTGCAATCTCACCTGACGGAAAGACCATAGCATTCGCATACCAGGGAGACATATACACCGTTCCCGCAAACGGCGGAGAGGCCAGGCAGATCACTACCAACCCTGCCCACGAAGCGGATCCCAAATGGACAGCAGACGGGCAGAAGATAGTCTTCAGCTCCTATAGAGAGCTCTCCAAGGATATATATGTAGTCAATGCAAAAGGAGGCGAGCCCACAAGACTCACCAACTACACAGGCAACGAGACCCCGCTTACCGTTCTTCCGGACGGCTACGTGCTTTTCAGCGCCAATATCCAGAACTCGGCATCCTTCACGGACTACCCTGGAGACCCTCAGGTCTACAAGGTAAGCATCAACGGCGGCAGAGTGATTCCGGTGACAGACATAACCATGCAGAACATCAGCGTGAATGCGGACGGCGTACTCCTCTACGAGGACTACAAGGGTTATGAGGACTACCTCCGCAAGCACCACACCTCCTCCGTCACAAGGGACATATGGATGCAGAAAGGCAGTGAGTTCACCAAGCTCAGCTCCTTCAAGGGAGAGAACAGAAACCCTGTTTTCGCGGCCGACGGAGACAGCTTCTACTATCTCAGCGAGCAGGACGGCGTGTTCAACGTCTGGAAGAGCAGCATCAGCAAGCCCGCAGCATGCAGCCAGGTCACAAGCTTCAAGACCCACCCTGTACGCAACCTCAGCATAGCCTCTGACGGCACCCTTCTCTTCTCCTGGAACGGAGACCTCTACACCTGCAAGGAAGGAGCCGAGCCCAAGATGCTGGCTGTCAGCATCACCAAGGACGTGATAGACCGAAACACCATACGCAGAAGCATAAACACCGGCATCACCGCCGCATCCGCATCCCCGAACGGCAAGGAAGTGGCCATCGTTGCACACGGCGACGTATTCGTGACATCTTCCGAGTTCTCAACGACCCACAGGATCACAAATACCCCAAGCCAGGAAAGAGGGGTAAGCTTCTCGGCCGACGGACGTGCGATCTACTACGCTGCAGAACGTGACGGCCATTGGGGCATCTGGCGCACAGTGCTGACAGACAAGAAGGACAAGTACTTCACATACAGCTACAACACAAAGGAAGAGCTCTTCTCTGACAAGGGCGAGACCTGCTTCCAGCCTTCAGTATCCCCTGACGGCAAGTGGGTTGCGTTCCTGCGAGACCGTACAGACATCTGCATCAAGCCTACCAAGGGAGGTCCGACCAAGGCCCTGCTCAGTGGCGTGAACTACTCATACTCAGACGGCGACCAGAGCTTCGAATGGTCTCCGGACAGCCACTACATCCTCTGCGACTACATGGGAAACGGCGGCTGGAATAATTCCGACGTCGCACTCATAGACATAGAGACAGGGCAGATCACCAACCTCACGCAGAGCGGATACTCGGACGGAAGCTTCCACTGGGCAATGAAAGGCAAGGCAATGGTATGGCAGTCAGACAAGAACGGATACCGCAGCCACGGCAGCTGGGGCGCGGAGAACGACAGCTACGTGATGTTCTTCGACCCAAAGACCTTCTTCGAGTTCACCCGCGACAAGGAGGCTGACGAGATAGAGAAGCTTCTCAACCCTAAGGAGGAGAAAAAGAAGGAGAAAGAGGAAGAGAAGGAGAAGAAGGATAGCGCTAAGGTGAAGAGCACTCCTAAGACAGTGCTCGACCTCGACAACCGCGAGTTCCGCACCGTAAGGCTCACCCGCAGCTCAAGCCGCATGGGAGACCACTACCTCACAAACGACGGTATCAAGCTCTTCTATGTTTCAAACGGGGAACTTTTCAGATACAACACACGTGAGAAATTGACAA
>JAGHUW010000022.1 GCA_018064625.1 Candidatus Cryptobacteroides equifaecalis
GAGTTCCAGACAGGAAGTGACTGTGAGGTCATCCTGGCACTTTACCGCAGTCTGGTACTTCCTGCAGAAGACAAGCCAGCTGCCATAAACAAGCTCATGGAGAGCCTCAGCGGCATATTCGCCTTTGCTCTCTATGATGAGACTGATGGTTCATATCTCATAGGTAGGGATCCTATAGGGGTTATCCCTCTCTATATAGGCAAGGACAAGGAAGGCCATCTTTACATTGCCAGCGAGCTCAAGGGTCTGGAGGGATTCTGTGATGAGTTTGAGCCTTTCCTTCCGGGACACTATTACTGGAGCGGAAAGCCTGGAATGACAAAATGGTACGACAGGGAATGGATGCATTCCATGCCTGAGGCTGAGGGAACCAGCTATGAGGAGTGCAGAAACAGGATAAAAGAGGGCTTGGAGTCTGCCGTAAAGCGTCAGCTCATGTCTGACGTCCCTTACGGAGTCCTTCTTTCCGGCGGGCTTGATTCTTCCATAATCAGTGCGGTTGCAGTGAAGTATGCTGCCATGCGCGTGGAGTCAGGGGATACTGAGAAGGCCTGGTGGCCGCGTCTCCACTCCTTTGCTGTGGGTCTCAAGGGAGCACCTGACCTCATCAAGGCAAAGTTGATGGCTCAGCATCTCGGTACTGTGCATCATGAGATAAACTATACAGTTCAGGAGGGCCTTGATGCTGTGCGTGACGTTATATATTTCCTCGAAACGTACGATGTAACGACGGTACGTGCATCAACCCCTATGTACCTTCTCGCCAGGGTCATCAAATCCATGGGTATCAAGATGGTCCTCTCCGGAGAGGGCTCTGATGAGATCTTCGGTGGTTATCTCTACTTCCATAAGGCACCGAACTGTCATGAGTTCCATGAGGAGACGGTCAGGAAGCTCGGCAAACTCTATCAGTATGACTGCCTCAGGGCCAACAAGTCCCTTGCTGCCTGGGGTGTCGAAGGCCGCGTTCCTTTCCTTGACAAAGAATTCCTCGACGTTGCCATGTCCATTCCGGCCGAGTACAAGATGTGCCCGGGAGGCGTGATAGAGAAGAAGATTCTCCGCGATGCCTTCTCTGACCTTCTTCCGGACGAGGTCGCATGGCGCCAGAAGGAGCAGTTTTCAGACGGTGTGGGATACAGCTGGATCGACAGCCTCAAGGAACTTACCGCCAATGCTGTCAGCGATGAGCAGGTGGCACATGCGGCCGAGAGGTTCCCTGTCAATACCCCTCTCAATAAGGAGGAATACTATTACAGGTCAATCTTCGAAGAGCATTACCCAGGCAGAAGTGCAGCCCTGAGTGTTCCTCATGAAGCCAGTGTTGCATGCTCTACAGCTATTGCCCTTGAGTGGGACAAGGCATGGAAGGCCATGAATGAGCCGTCCGGCCGAGCAGTAGCCGGTGTGCATGAGAAGTCTTATTAGCAGCTCTCAAGTAAAAAAATAAGGGGTCGACTGATCGTCGATCCCTTATTTTTTATAGAGTATTTATCTGCTAGAGTTCGTTGAGCTCAGCCACAACATCGTCCTTGCGTCCCACGACGATATCCTGGTAGGTCTTGAGACCTGTACCGGCAGGGATGAGATGACCGCAGATGACGTTCTCCTTAAGACCCTCGAGGTGATCTACACGGCCGCGGATGGCTGCCTCGCTGAGCACCTTGGTTGTCTCCTGGAAGGAAGCTGCAGAGATGAAGCTGTCTGTCTTGAGGGCAGCCCTTGTGATACCCTGGAGGATGAGCTTGGCTGTTGCAGGCTCTGCCGGACGGGCAACCACTGGCTTGAGACCCTGACGCTCGAGGGATGAATTCTCGCTGCGCAGGTCGCGTGCGCTGATGATATCCCTTTCTGCGAATCTCTGTGAATCGCCGGTCTCGAGAACCACGAACTTGCCGTAGATTCTGTCGTTGGCGTTCATAAACTTCCACTTGTCGACCATCTCCTCGCTGAGGAACTCGGTGTCACCAGGGTTGGTGATCTCTACCTTGCGCATCATCTGGCGGACAATGATCTCGAAGTGCTTGTCGTTGATCTTCACACCCTGGAGACGGTAAACGGCCTGTACCTCATTTACGATGTACTCCTGAGCCTTGACCGGACCAAGGATGTTGAGGATGTCGCTAGGGCAGATACCACCGTCTGAAAGCGGTGTTCCGGCCTTCACGTAGTCATTCTCCTGAACAAGGATCTGCTTGGTAAGAGGAACGAGGTAGTGCTTCTCTACACCGCTACCGTTTCTGACCATGATCTCGCGGTTACCACGCTTCACCTTACCCATGATTACCTCACCATTGATCTCTGAGAGGATGGCAGGGCTTGAAGGGTTGCGTGCCTCGAAGAGCTCGGTAACTCGTGGAAGACCACCGGTGATATCGCTTGCCTTGCCGGCCTTGCGAGGGATCTTCATGATGATGTCACCGACCTTCACCTCTGCTCCGTTCTCAGCCATTACGTGGGCGTCCACAGGGAGGTTGAACTGCTTGATGCTGTCTCCAGCCTCGTTGAGGATATGGATGGTAGGAGTCTTGGTCTTGTCCTTGGACTCGATGATGACCTTGTCTGTGCTTACAGAGAACTCATCACCTGCCTCCTTCTGGTAAGTAACACCCTCGATCATGTTCTCGAAGACGAGCTTACCTGCATGCTCCACGATGGTAGTTGCGTTGTATGGATCCCAGGTACAGATGAGGTCTCCCTTCTTGACGGTATCTCCGTCGTGCATGTAGAGAACAGATCCGTAAGGAACATCATACTGAGAGAAGGTGATTCCGGTGTTGGCATCGACGATGCGGAGCTCGGTCATTCGGCTCACGACAACTTCCTCTACCTTTCCTTCATCGGTAACCCTCTGGATTGTACGGAGTTCCTCGAACTCAAGTTTACCGTCGTACTTTGACTCGATGGATGAATCCGCTGCTGAAGAAGAAGCGGTACCACCGACGTGGAAGGTACGGAGGGTAAGCTGTGTACCAGGCTCACCGATTGACTGTGCGGCGATGACTCCGACAACCTCTCCCTGCTCGACCATGCGGCTGGTGGCGAGGTTGCGGCCGTAGCACTTTGCGCATACACCCTTCTGACTCTCGCAAGTAAGCACTGAACGTATCTCGACCTGCTCGATAGGGAGTGAGTCGATGAGGTCAGCCTCTTTCTCACGAATCTCCTCACCGGCCTTGATGATGATCTCTCCGGTAAGAGGGTTGAAGATATCATGGACGGATGTACGACCGAGAATTCTCTCTCCGAGAGACTCTACAATCTCATCCTTGTTCTTGATTGCAGTGGCAATAAGTCCTCTGAGGGTACCGCAGTCCTCCTCTGTGATGATCACGTCGTGTGACACATCCACGAGACGGCGGGTAAGGTAACCTGCATCGGCAGTCTTGAGCGCTGTATCGGCAAGACCCTTACGTGCACCGTGGGTGGAGATGAAGTACTCGAGCACTGTCATACCCTCCTTAAGGTTGGAGATGATAGGGTTCTCGATAATCTCCGCTCCGGAAGCACCTGACTTCTGAGGTTTTGCCATCAAACCACGCATACCGCAGAGCTGCTTGATCTGCTGGGTTGAACCACGGGCTCCTGAATCCAGCATCATGAATACAGGGTTGAAGCCCTGCTGGTCAGCAGAAATCTGCTTTGTCACGATACCGGTGAGCTTGTTGTCCACTGCAGACCAGAGGTCGATGACCTTGTTGTAGCGCTCGTTGTTGGTGATGAAACCGTAGTTGAACTGCTCCTTGATGGTCTCGACATCCTTGTATGCGTTGTCGATGAGGGTATATTTCTCATCAGGGATGAGCACATCTCCGAGGTTGAATGAGATACCTGCGCGGAATGCCTGGTCGTAACCGAGGTTCTTGATGTCATCAAGGAACTTGGCAGTACGAGTAACACCTGTGCACTTGATGGTGGAGGTGATGATCTTGCGGAGAGACTTCTTTCCGAGAACTTCGTTCACGTAAGGAACCTCCTCCGGTACGTACTGGTTCACAATGATGCGGCCCGCTGTGGTCTCGACTGTCTGTACACCCTTGGATGCATCCTGCTTGTCTGCAGGGATACGTACCTTGATGAGGGCGTGCATGTCTATAGCCTTCTCATTGTATGCAACGATGACCTCTTCAGGAGAGTAGAAGCTCTTGCCTTCACCCTTTGCACCAGGACGTACCTTTGTGATGTAGTAAAGACCGAGTACCATATCCTGTGAAGGCACTGTGATAGGCGCTCCGTTGGCAGGGTTCAGAATGTTGTGAGAACCGAGCATGAGGAGCTGAGCCTCCATCACGGCTGCATTTCCAAGAGGAAGGTGAACCGCCATCTGGTCACCATCGAAGTCGGCGTTGAACGCTGTACATGCGAGAGGGTGGAGCTGGATTGCCTTACCCTCGATCATGCGAGGCTGGAATGCCTGGATACCGAGTCTGTGGAGGGTAGGTGCACGGTTGAGGAGCACCGGATGTCCCTTCATCACATTCTCGAGGATATCCCAGATCACAGGATCCTTGCGGTCTACGATCTTCTTTGCAGACTTTACGGTCTTCACGATACCGCGCTCGATGAGCTTGCGGATGATGAATGGTTTGTAAAGCTCTGCGGCCATGAACTTAGGAAGACCACACTCATGCATGTTGAGCTCAGGACCAACGACGATGACTGAACGTGCCGAATAGTCGACGCGCTTACCGAGGAGGTTCTGGCGGAAGCGTCCCTGCTTACCCTTGAGTGAGTCTGAGAGTGACTTGAGAGCTCTGTTGGACTCGCTCTTCACAGCCGATGCCTTCTTCGAGTTGTCGAAGAGTGAATCGACAGACTCCTGAAGCATACGCTTCTCGTTGCGGAGGATTACCTCCGGAGCCTTGATCTCGATGAGTTTCTTGAGACGGTTGTTACGTATGATGACCCTGCGATAAAGGTCGTTGAGGTCTGATGTCGCGAAGCGGCCGCCATCGAGCGGAACGAGAGGGCGGAGATCAGGTGGAATCACAGGGATGACCTTCATGATCATCCACTCAGGACGGTTGATGCCGTTTGACTCCTGGAACCACTTCACTACCTGAAGTCTCTTGAGAAGCTCAGCCTTCCTCTGCTGTGACTTCTCTCCCTCCATCCTCTGGCGGAGTTCATAGTTGAGCTCGTTGATATCTATCTCTCTGAGGAGGTCGTAGATACCCTCGGCACCCATCTTTGCAACGAACTTGTCCGGATCTGAATCAGGAAGGTTGTCGTTTCCCGGAAGGGCAATCATAGCATCAAGATATTCGTCCTCTGAGAGGAGGTCCATCTTGTTCAGTTTGCTGGCACCAGGACGTACGACTATGTACTTCTCGTAGTAGATTACTGACTCGAGCTTCTTTGAAGGAAGTCCGAGAAGAGCGGAGATCTTGTTAGGTGCTGACTTGAAGTACCAGATGTGGGCGATAGGGACAGTAAGGTTGATGTGTCCCATTCTCTCACGGCGGACTTTCTTCTCAGTCACCTCGACATTACATCTGTCGCAGACAATTCCACGGTAGCGGATACGCTTGTATTTTCCGCAGTAGCACTCGTAATCCTTTGTAGGACCGAAGATCTTCTCGCAGAAAAGACCGTCACGCTCAGGCTTGTAAGTCCTGTAGTTTACCGTTTCCGGCTTCAGGACCTCACCGCAGGACCTTTCTGTGATGTCCTCCGGTGAAGCGAGAGCGATGCTTATTGTCTGGAAATTGCTCTTTACCTTATTATCTTTGTTATTGAAAGTAGGCATTTTTCTTTTCCTTCAAATTATTATTCCAAAGTAACCTTAAGACCGAGACCACGGAGTTCGTGGAGGAGTACGTTGAGTGACTCAGGCACACCTGCAGGTGGCATAGGGTCGCCCTTTACGATAGCCTCGTAGGTCTTGGACCTTCCTGTGATGTCATCAGACTTCACGGTGAGGATCTCCTGGAGCACGTTTGCCGCACCGAATGCCTCGAGGGCCCATACCTCCATCTCTCCGAAACGCTGGCCACCGAACTGTGCCTTACCTCCGAGAGGCTGCTGGGTGATGAGTGAGTAAGGTCCGATGGAACGTGCATGCATCTTGTCGTCAACCATGTGGCCGAGCTTGATCATGTAGATCACACCTACGGTCGCAGGCTGGTCGAACCAGTCACCGGTACCACCGTCACGGAGCCTTGTCTTACCGTATTTTGGAACTCCGGCCTTGTCTGTATAGTCACAAATCTCCTCGATGCTTGCACCGTCGAAGATAGGTGTACTGAACTTGAGACCGAGTTCTGCTCCGGCCCATCCGAGAACAGTCTCGTAAATCTGACCGAGGTTCATACGAGAAGGCACACCGAGAGGGTTGAGCACGATATCCACAGGAGTACCATCCTCAAGGAACGGCATATCTTCCTGACGGACGATCTTTGCAACGATACCCTTGTTACCATGGCGTCCCGCCATCTTGTCACCCACGGTGATCTTACGCTTCTTTGCGATATATACCTTGGCGAGCTGCATAACTCCGTTAGGGAGTTCGTCACCTACCTTGATCTTGTCCAGATCCCTCTTGCATACGGCTGCCTCGTTCTTGAGGGCGATGCAATAGTTGTTGATAAGGTCGCGGATCAGGGCATTGGCTTCCTTGTCTGCAGTCCACTTGTTGGAATTGACGTTGGTGTAGTCGATTGTCTTGAGTACCTCTGCTGTGATCTTCTTGTCCTTCTCTATCACTTCAACTCCGTAAAGGTCGAACACTCCCGCGCTCTTCTGGTTCTTGGTGAGAACGGCGAGCTTCTGGAGCATCTCAGAGCGGAGCTTCTCGGCTTTGCGCTCGAATTCTGCCTGACGCAGTTCGAGACGTGCCTTCTGATCGTTCTTGGCAGCGCTCTTCTTTGAGCCTTCCTTGGCAATCTTGGTGTAGAGAGCGGTCTTGATCACGGTACCGCTGAGGGATGGATTTGCCTTGAGTGATGCATCCTTCACATCTCCGGCCTTGTCTCCGAAGATGGCCTTGAGGAGTTTCTCCTCAGGTGAAGGGTCGCTCTCACCCTTAGGGGTAATCTTACCTATCATGATATCACCCGGCTCGATGTGGGCACCGATACGTACGATACCGTTCTCGCCGAGGTCTCTTGTGGCATCCTCGCTCACGTTAGGGATATCAGAGGTAAGTTCCTCCATACCGCGCTTTGTATCACGTACTTCAGTGATATACTCATCAACATGGACTGAAGTGAGGATGTCCCACTTCACCATCTCTTCGGAGAGAACGATGGCATCCTCGTAGTTGTATCCCTTCCAAGGCATGAATGCAACCTTGAGGTTTCTACCGAGCGCAAGCTCTCCGTTCTGCGATGCATATCCCTGTGTCATTACCTGACCCTTCTCAACCTTGTCACCCTTTCTTACTATAGGGCTGAGGGTGATGGTCGTGCTCTGGTTGGTCCTGCGGTAAATAGGAAGCTTGTAGACTGTCTCCTCAGGTGAGAAATTGACGAATCTCTCATCCTCGGTACGGTCATACTTCACGTGAATTTCGTTTGCGTCAACGTATGTTACCTCACCTGTGCGCTCTGCGATGACCTGAGTACGTGAGTCGAGGCAGACTCTCTCCTCGAGACCTGTTCCCACGATAGGGGACTGAGGCTTGAGAAGCGGAACTGCCTGACGCATCATGTTCGCACCCATCAATGCACGGTGGGCATCGTCATGCTCGAGGAATGGGATGAGAGATGCTGCCACTGAAGCCATCTGGTTAGGAGCAACATCCATATAGTCAACCTCTTCCTTTGTAACTACAGGGAAGTCTGCCTCAAGGCGGCACTGGATGCGGTCCTCGAGGATATTTCCTTCATCGTCCATCCTGACGTTTGCGAGGGAAACGAGTTTGTTCTCCTCTTCCTCGGCACTCATGTAATGGCAGCCTGCAGCGGTGAGATCCACCTTTCCATCCTTTACGTCACGGTAAGGGGTCTCGATGAATCCGAGCTCGTCAATACGTGCGTAAACGCAGAGTGATGAGATAAGACCGATGTTAGGTCCTTCCGGAGACTCGATAGGGCAGAGACGTCCGTAGTGTGTGTAGTGTACGTCTCGAACCTCGAATCCTGCTCTGTCTCGGCTGAGACCTCCCGGACCGAGTGCGGAAAGACGTCTCTTGTGAGTAACCTCTGCAAGAGGGTTTGTCTGGTCCATGAACTGTGAAAGCTGGCTTGTTCCGAAGAACGAGTTGATCACAGATGAGAGTGTCTTGGCGTTGATGAGGTCGATTGGGCTGAACTGCTCGCTGTCGCGTACGTTCATCCTCTCGCGTATGGTACGAGCCATGCGGCTGAGGCCGACGCTGAACTGGTTTGCAAGCTGCTCACCGACTGTGCGGACACGACGGTTTGAAAGGTGGTCGATATCATCTACGGTAGCCTTTGAGTTGATGAGCTCGATGAGGTACTTGATGATTTCGATTATATCCTTGTTTGTAAGGACGCGTGTGTTAGGGTCGGTTGCAAGGTTGAGCTTTCTGTTGAGCCTGTAGCGTCCCACGTTGCCGAGGTCGTATCTCTTCTCTGAGAAGAAGAGCTTGTCAATCACATCCCTTGCCGTGCTCTCATCAGGTGGTTCTGAGTTGCGGAGCTGCTTGTAGATGTAATTTACAGCCTCGATTTCTGTATTTGTAGGATCCTTCTGGAGTGTGTTGAAGATTACGGCGTACTCAGCTGAGTTTGCCTCATCTTTCTGGAGAAGGATAGTTTTCTCTTCAGCATCAAGAATTGCTGCTATGTTGTCATCGTCGAGAATCTCGCCTCTCTTGACGATGATTTCGATTCTTTCGACAGGTGTAACCTCTCCTGTATCTTCATCGATGAAGTCCTCGAACTTGGTCCTGAGCACGTTGTTTGCGAGCTTGCGACCCTTGTTTGCAGCGAGGTTCTTCTTGTTTACGCTGACTTCATCAGCCAGGTCGAAGATGTCGATGATATCTTTGTCTGCGTTGTAACCGATAGCTCTGAGAAGTGTGGTTACAGGCAGCTTTTTCTTACGGTCGATGTAGGCATACATGACATTGTTGATGTCTGTAGCGAACTCGATCCATGATCCCTTGAATGGAATGATGCGGGCCGAATAGAGCTTTGTACCATTGGCATGCATGCTCTGGTCGAAGAATACGCCCGGGGATCTGTGCAACTGTGACACGATGATACGCTCAGAACCATTGATTACGAAGGTTCCGGCAGGAGTCATGTAAGGGATGTTTCCCAGGTATACGTCCTGTACCCTTGACTCAAAGTCCTCGTGCTCCGGATCTGTGCAGGAAAGCTTGAGCTTTGCCTTGAGAGGGACATTGTAGGTAAGGCCTCTCTCCAGACATTCCTCAATCGAGTACTGTGGAGGATCGATGAAATAATCGATGAACTCCAACTTGTAGTTATTCCTCGTATCCTCGATTGGGAAAATTTCCTGAAATACCTGGAACAGACCTTCATCCTTCCTGTTCTCAGGAGTGGTCTCCAGCTGGAAGAAATCCTTGAAAGACTTCAACTGAACTTCCAGCAGATCAGGATATTCCAGTATTTTGGATGTTGCGAAATTTATGCGCTTGTTAACTGTCTTTTTTGACATATTCTGCCTTGGAAATGAGAAAAACTTTTAATACGGAAAAAAGGTTTAGAGCCTATTACCCCGGCTCTAAACCTGTTTGTTCCCCAATAAGCAGGGAGAGGAGGAAGTTACTTAACCTCAACCTCTGCGCCAGCCTCCTCAAGGGTAGCCTTGAGCTGCTCAGCCTCTGCCTTTGAAACTTTCTCTTTAATCTTGGAAGGAGCGCCGTCTACGAGATCCTTTGCTTCCTTAAGTCCAAGTCCAAGTGCCTCCTTGACAACCTTGATAACGCCAAGCTTAGCGGTACCAGCTGACTTGAGGATTACATCGAACTCTGTCTGCTCTGCCTCAGCAGCAGCACCAGCGCCTTCTGCAGCAACTACTACAGCTGCAGCTGCAGGCTCGATACCATACTCTTCCTTAAGAACCTTTGCGAGTTCCTGAACGTCTTTTACAGAAAGGTTTACCAACTCTTCTGCAAGGGCTTTTACATCTGCCATAATTCTATACTTTTTTAATTGTTAATATTTTTTTCTTCAATTACTCTGCAGGAGCAGCCTCTGGTGCCTCTGCTGGTGCCTCTGCAGCCTCTGCATTCTCTGCTGCTGCGTCCTTGTTCTCAAGAGCAGAAAGAACGTTGCGGATAGGGCTCTGGAGGAGACCGATGATATCGCCGATGAGTTCTTCCTTGGTCTTGATTGCTGCAAGTTCATTGAGGCAATCGCCAATGTATACGCAATCCTGTACAAATGCGCCCTTTACTACAGGCTTCTGGAATCCTTCCTTCTGGAGCTTCTTGATAAGCTTTCCAGGAGCGGCAGGTACCTCTGTGTACATGATGGCTGTGTTACCTACAAGGGTCTGCTCGAGGGTCTTCATTTCCTCGTTCTCCATTCCCTTGAGTACGTGAGCGAAGAGTGTGTTCTTTACAACGCTGAGAACAACACCTGAGTTGAAACACTCGCGACGGAGTTTGCTTGTCTGTCCGGCATTCAGGCCCTCGATATCAGTGATATAGAAGTTAGGATACTTCTGGAGCTGCGCTGAGATGCTTTCAATAATCTGACCTTTAAGTTCTTTCTTCATAATATTGAATTTTTACTCAGCACTGTTCAAGAATGCCTTAAGATCTACTTTTATACCTTTGCTCATTGTTGAGCAGATAGCTGCGCTCTTCATGTAAGTTCCCTTGAGGGACTGTGGCTTGAGCTTTGAGATCTCGTTGAGAACCGCTGCTGCGTTCTCATAGAGCTGCTCAGCTGTGAATGAGCACTTGCCGATTCCAGTGTGGATAATACCGGTCTTGTCAACCTTGAAGTCGATTTTACCACCCTTTACTGCCTTTACAGCGTTGCCGATCTCCATTGTAACGGTACCGGTCTTAGGGTTTGGCATGAGACCGCGAGGTCCGAGGATCCTACCGAGAGCACCGATCTTGGCCATGACTGAAGGGGTGCAGACGATTACGTCTACATCTGTCCAGCCACCCTTGATCTTCTCGAGGTACTCGTCAAGACCAACATAGTCAGCTCCAGCTGCCTCAGCCTCTGCCTGCTTGTCAGGAGTACAGAGTGCGAGCACGCGAACGACCTTACCAGTTCCGTGAGGAAGGGTAACGACGCCACGGATCATCTGGTTAGCCTTGCGTGGGTCAACACCGAGGTTTGCTGAAAGCTCAACTGTTGAATCGAACTTTGTGAATGTAATGTCCTTTACGATTGAACACGCCTCTGAAAGAGAGTAAAGCCTGCGTGCATCGAACTTCTCTGCAACCGCTTTCTGATTTTTTGTTAACTTGCTCATAATCGTGTGTCAATATTAAAGGTTCTCAGGGAACTCACCTGTAACGGTGATACCCATGCTTCTAGCTGTACCTGCTACCATACGCATTGCTGATGCAATTGTAAAGCAGTTGAGGTCCGGCATCTTTCCTTCAGCTATAGCCTTCACCTGATCCCAGGTGATGCTTGCGACTTTCTTACGGTTAGGCTCGCCTGAACCTGAAGAAATCTTTGCTGCTTCCTTAAGTGACACCGCGATAGGTGGCTGCTTAACCTCGAATGTATAAGTCTTGTCTGAATAGACTGTGATCACTACTGGGAGGATCTTGCCAGCCTGTCCCTGCGTAGCTGCATTGAAAGCCTTGCAGAAATCCATGATGTTCAAGCCTTTGGAACCGAGAGCAGGTCCTACCGGAGGTGCTGGATTTGCTGCTCCACCTTTGATTTGGAGCTTAATGAATCCGGTAACTTCTTTTGCCATAATTGATGTTATTCTTTAGTTACTTGTGTAAAGCTGAGTTCGAGCTGTGTTTTTCTTCCGAAAATCACTACAATCACCTTGATCTTGCTTCTGTCTTCGAGAATCTCGTCGACAGTACCGTCAAAGCCGCTGAATGGTCCGTCTGTAATGCGGACAGCGTCACCTACTTCGTAGTTTACGAATGTCTCGGCTGCGTTGTCTGCATTTTCGTCCTGAACGCCGAGTATCCTTGCTGCCTCATCCTCACGGATAGGGACAGGGATTCTCTCGAACTGGGTACCTGTTGTAGCTTTCTTCTCGGTAAGGAAACCAGACATGCCCGGAACCTCATTTCTGATGATATTCTCAAGCATTGCGCTGAGTTCGGCCTGGATCAGGACATAACCTGGAAAAAGCAGCTTGTCGACTGCCTTTCTCTTGCCGTTCTTGATCACGACCTCTTTCTTTACAGGAACAAGAACCTGAGCAACCTGATCCTGCAGGCCGCTCTGTTCTATTTCTTTTTCAAGATACTCTTTTGCCTTCTTCTCCTTGCCGCCTGCTGTGCGCAGTACGTACCACTTCATATCACCCATAGGACTGGAATGTAATTACAGTGTATAGATCAGTTTCATTGCTCCTTCGAAAGCGTAGTCGATTACCCAGAGCAATGCAGCGAGAAGAACGGTGGTTACAATAACCAAAAGGGCGGAACTCTGAAGTTTCTCCCATGAGGGCCATGTAGTCTTCTTTGTAAGCTCTACGAATGACTCCTTGCAGTAATTGATAAACTTTCTCATCTTTACTTTTAATGGGCCTTGCTTTATGGAAGCGAGAGACGCAAAGCCTGTTAAACAATTACCAAATCGTAACCTTTGATATTTTGCAGGGGAAGCAGGAATCGAACCCACATAGACGGTTTTGGAGACCGCTGAACTACCATTGTTCTATTCCCCTATATCAGAGGGTCCTTTTATTGAACCCTCTGTGGGTTTACTTGATTAGTCAAGAATCTTTGTTACCTGACCAGCACCTACGGTACGTCCACCCTCGCGGATTGCGAAACGGAGACCCTCATTAAGAGCGACCGGAGTGATGAGCATTACATTGATCTCAACGTTATCGCCTGGCATAACCATTTCTACACCCTCTGGGAGAGAGATCTCACCAGTTACATCAAGTGTACGGATGAAGAACTGAGGACGATACTTGTTGTGGAATGGAGTGTGACGTCCACCCTCTTCCTTCTTGAGGACGTAAATCTGTCCGAGGAAGTGCTTGTGAGGAGTGATTGAACCTGGCTTAGCGATAACCTCACCACGCTTAACCTCCTTCTTGTCGATACCACGGAGGAGAAGACCTACGTTGTCTCCAGCCTCACCCTGATCGAGGAGCTTGCGGAACATCTCGACACCAGTTACAACGGTGTTCTTTGGCTTGTCGTTGAAACCTACGATCTCAGCTGGGTCATTCACGTGGATTGTACCAGTCTCGATACGTCCGGTAACTACGGTACCACGACCTGTGATAGAGAAGATATCCTCGATAGGCATGAGGAATGGCTTCTCGTTCTCACGAACTGGAAGAGGAATGTACTCATCAACTGCTGCCATGAGCTCCATTACCTTCTCCTCCCACTGTGGCTCTCCGTTAAGAGCACCAAGTGCTGATCCGCGGATCACTGGAGCGTTGTCGCCATCGAAATCGTACTTGCTGAGGAGGTCACGAACCTCCATCTCAACGAGGTCAAGCATCTCTGCATCGTCAACAAGGTCAACCTTGTTAAGGAAAACGACCATCTTAGGTACGTTAACCTGCTTTGCAAGAAGAACGTGCTCGTTTGTCTGAGGCATAGGACCATCAGTAGCAGCAACAACAAGGATAGCACCATCCATCTGAGCGGCACCAGTAACCATGTTCTTCACGTAATCGGCGTGGCCCGGACAGTCGACGTGCGCATAGTGACGGTTCTGGGTCTGATACTCTACGTGAGCGGTGTTGATGGTGATACCACGCTCTTTCTCCTCTGGAGCGTTATCAATCTGATCGAATGACTTCACCTCTGAAAGACCTGCCTTTGCAAGTACAGTGGTGATAGCAGCGGTAAGAGTTGTCTTACCGTGGTCAACATGGCCAATTGTACCAATGTTAACATGGGGTTTGTCCCTCTTAAATACTTCTTTTGCCATAATATTATGTATAAAGTTGTTACGTTTTTATAAAATTAAACCGGATTTTTATCCGGCCTCTTGAGCCGATGATGGGAATTGAACTCATGACCTCATCCTTACCAAGGATGCGCTCTACCCCTGAGCTACATCGGCAATGTTTTGGAGCGGGGTAGGAGAATCGAACTCCCATTTCCAGCTTGGAAGGCTGGCATAATAGCCATTATACGAACCCCGCATGGAGGAAGCTCTAGCTTCCTGAGTTGGTGGGTAAGGATGGATTCGAACCACCGAAGGTGAAAACCAGCAGATTTACAGTCTGCCCCATTTGGCCACTCTGGTACCTACCCGATTAAACCGGTTTTTTAAACTCGCCCGGCTAAAGCGAGCCGATGGGGGGATTCGAACCCTCGACCCCGAGATTACAAATCACATGCTCTGGCCAACTGAGCTACATCGGCAATATTTCAAAGACCCGAATTGGGATTACAAAGATAGATATATTTTTTCATTCTACAAATATTTCACAACTTTTTTCGCAGAATTAGTGCAATAATCATTGCAAATACTCCCAAAGCTATGAAAAGATACTCCACTTTCATCACCGCTTCCAGTCCAGAGTACTCCGTAAACAGTCTGCCCACTATCTTTGGCACGAAGAACAGGCCTATGTTCTGTATCCAATATATAAGGGAGAAAGCTGTTCCCAGGTTCTTTTCCGGAACAATTCCCGGAACGGACGGCCACATGGCGGACGGAACTATCGAATAACCGAGTCCGAGCAGGGCGATAGCCGCGTATCCGCAAACCGCCATCCCCTGGGGCGCAAAGGCCAGGGTGAGGTGCCCTGCCAGCACCGAGAGGCTTCCTGCCAGCATCCATGCGGATGCCTTGCCCTTCCTGTCGACCAGCTTTCCGAATATCGGCGTGAATACTATCGTGCAGAAAGGTATCATGGAGATCATCATTCCGGCGAGGTTCTCCTCTATGCCGAAGCGGGGAATCACCACCGAGGTCCCGAATTTCTTGAAGGAGGAGACGCAGCAGTAGAAGGAGACGCAGAGCAGGCCTATCAGCAGGAAGCGGCCGTTCTTCATCAGAGCGAGTATATCCCTGAAGCTGAATCGGTTCTCTTCCGTGACGCTGCCTTTGCTGTATTGCACGCCGCTGGCCTTGTCTGCAGCCGCGTCCATCAGCGAGAATATCGCCCATGCCACTGCTCCCAGGGCCAGCAGAGCCATGCCTATGACGGCGGGGCGTGCGGTGTCCTGCAGGCTGTACCATTCCTTCGGCACGCCTACTATGGCAGGGGCGGCCACTATGGCGAGGGCGGTTCCGAATCTGGCGAGGGCGAGCTGCAGGCTCATGGCGAAGGAGAGTCCGCCCCTTCCCTTGAACCATTTCGCTATGGCGCGGCTGACGGCCACCCCGGCAATCTCGCTGCCCAGACCGAAGGTCATCCTGCCCACGCGCCCTATGCCTATCGCGATCTCCTTCGGCCAGCCGCAGCTGACGGCCAGGGTCGCGAGGCATCCGCCGAGAAGCATCATCCCCATGAAGACGCTTCCCATTATGCGTATGCCGTAGATATCCAGGAGAATTCCGCCGATGACCAGCCCTCCGCACACGCAGAGCAGGCTGTAGTCGCCTATGAAGTCCCCGAGGTCACGCGAGTTCCAGCCGAGCTCGAGGTTTTCCGGCTGCCTGAAGAGCTGGGACACCGATGAGAACATGTCGTCGAAGAAGTACGACGCGAACATCGGTATCATAAGGCAGACCAGGGCCAGCCACGGCAGTATATTGTCCTTGCGCTGCATCAGCTGTACTTTTTATTTGATGTTAGGCTCTTCGAGGCCGAGGTTCCTCTTGCCGTCAAGCACCTTCAGGTAGATGGCGATGAGGAGGGCAAGCACGCCGAATCCGGCGAAGATGACCAGAGGCAGGGTGTAGTTGTAAGGGATGAACTCGGCTCCGGC
>JAGHUW010000091.1 GCA_018064625.1 Candidatus Cryptobacteroides equifaecalis
CCCACAGCCGTGTCCCAGCGGAGAGGCAGAAGGTCCTTGTCCGCGCCGCGCTGCTGGAGATAGATCTCGCCGCTGCGGTTGAGCAGATGAAGGTGTACGACAGGGTGCAGGGCCTTGAGGCCATGATGAAGGTCAGTGCGGGACGCCTGGGCGATCACACGCCCGTTTTCATCGACGACCGGCAGCATTTCTATAGCCTTGGAAAGCGAACTGCCTTCAAGGAGAGCTGCAATCGTATCCGGATATATAAGTTCCATTATTTTGTCTTGTTTTGTCCGTTATTCGAAGAAGTGGATGAGTTCCAGCTCTTCCGGAGAATAAAGGAGTCTGTCCAGGAGATCCGGAGCAAATTCGGCAAGACCGAAGAAGGTGCCTACAGCCAGCAGTGCCACAATAAGCAGCGTCAGGAACACCCAGAGCCCAGCCCTCGAAGCGCGAGGCTTCTCCTCCTGTGCTTCAACTTCTTCCTTTACGGCCTCTGCTTCCTGCTCTGCCGGAGCCTCAACTTCCGCTGGAGCCTCAACTTCCGCCGAAGCCTCTTCCTTCAGTGCCTCCGTTTCCTGCTCGTCGGCCGGGACCTCTTCCTTTACGGCCTCTGCCGGCACAGGATCAATTATCGGCTCCAGGTCCGGCAGTTCGATAGGGGCGACCGGACGCGGGAGAACCACGTCTACCGGCTCATCGAGAGGCTCGGTCAGATGCGTCTTGAGGGATACCGGTTCCAGGCCCAGGCCCTCCGGGAAGATGTCCAGGCTCTCCTCCGGGATGAAGAAGATATTGTTGTCCCTCGTCGTGCGCAGACGCCCCAGGCCCGGAAAGACGATAGACTTCCTGTCCATCAGGACGCCTTTCAGCTCTGCAAGGTACTGATTCAGGTATTTCCTTGCCGTACGTGGGTCGACATCGCTGTTGGCACGGCAGTAAAAGTCACATAACAGCCTGTCTTCCAAGCAGTCAGGATGAAAGACTATCCTTCTGTATGGAGGATTTATGGTGTATCCTCTGTCGGAAAAACTGGCCGGAACCAGTTCTGCCACAAAGGTTCCGACTCCCGGGAGACCTACCTGGTCATTATCCAGGATCAGCTCTCCTACCATCTTAGACAACAATGCAATATCCATAATAATTAGCGCCATTGGGGCATGAAATACAAATTTAGTAAATAAATCCGAATCCTGTGAAAACCACGGCTCCATTTTATTTTCTCTAAAAAAATTGAAAATAATTTTGGCGTTTAAATAATTTGATATATCTTTGTGGTCCCGAAACGAAAGTTCCGCGGAAAACATTCCTCCTTAGCTCAGTTGGTTAGAGCACCTGACTGTTAATCAGGGGGTCCTGGGTTCAAGTCCCCGAGGGGGAGCAAAAAGGTCGAGACGATGAGTCCCGACCTTTTTTGTATACCGATGAGGGGGCCCACCTACCAGCTCAAGTAGCCGCCATCCAGCTCATAGCCGCTGTAGCCCATCTTGGAGAGGATTTCGCAGGCAGTCTTGCTGCGACGCCCACTGCGGCAATAGACTGCCAGAACAGTATTCCGGTCAGGGACAACGGCTTCCATACGGGATGCAAAATCTTCACCTTGAACATCCACATTGAGCGCACCGTCAATATGTCCCGCCGAGAACTCATCCGGGGTGCGTACATCCAGACGAACAACAGTTGTATCGGCAATCACATCAGCAAACGCGGGAGCCTGGAGAGGCTCGAAACCACAGACATCTTCCATCATCACAACGCCATTCTTATCATACAGTTTTACACAACGGAGAAACTCGACCCCCATATCATAGCCGATATATGTACACCACTCTCCGTCAAAGCGTACCTCGGTAAGTCCATAACGTTGAGAAGGACCATCCTGAGCTCCGCTGCGGAAGGCCCATACCGCATAGCCATCCCCCTCGTAAGGGTAGTTGTCCCGCAGCTTCTGCAACAGTTCCGGAGAGCAATGCCTCAGAAGAAAAGACTCATCTTCATAGAGATGCCTCTCATACATATCTCTCACGAACGTCTCATAGCTGACGGACTTTGACCTGCGGCAGCCCCCCAGGATGCTGCATAGGGCCAGAATAACGCAAATTATACTCCTTCTCATATTTTGCAAATGTAAATATTTTTGCGTAATTTGTACAAAACTACGCTTATGAACAGAACTCTGCATATCGCAACGATTGCCGCAGGCATAGCCGCCGCAGCATGCAGCAGCATTCCGGGAGCATGGACCTCGGAAGAGCTTCATACAATCAACGGTCAGCCCGAGGTGATGCGCGTCCTCACCGTCGACTCCCCGTCAGATTCTCTCCTCCTGAGGCAGGACTGCATCAACATCCCGTCAGAGCTGCTTGCAAGGGAAGATTATAAGACCCTGGCCCGAAAGATGCTTGCAACGGTCACGTCACCGGAGCAGGACGGAGTTGGCATAGCAGGCCCGCAGGTAGGCCTGAGCCGCCGCGTGGTGGCTGTAAAAAGATATGACCTTGAGGGTGAGCCATTCCTGGTCTTCCCGAATATACGCATCACGGAATACAGGGGCGAGACCGAGCCGGGACCGGAAGGTTGCCTCTCTGTTCCGGGTAAAAGAGGCACCGTTCTCCGATACAGGGACATTGATATCTGCTACACCTCGCCGAAGACTCTTAAGGACACCACTGAGCGAATCACAGGGTTCACCGCGGTAATATTCCAGCACGAGTGCGACCATCTGGACGGAATAATCTACACAGACAAACTCTGCACCGACCCGGTTGAATGACGGCAGTTTGCTACAACCCTGTTGATTGCATGAAAAATATTGTGTATTTTTGAAAGTTATATCAATAAGAATACTGATGAGAAAATTTATCATAGCAAGCATCGCACTTGGAATACTGGGTGCAGCAAGTGCTTTCGCACAGATGACCGACGATCAGATAATCAGCTACATCAAAAGCGGAGTGGCTTCAGGAAAGGGAGAAAAGCAGATAGGAACGGAACTCCTTTCAAAAGGTGTGACCATGGACCAGCTTCAGAGGCTTCAGGCCAAATATGAGCAGAGCCAGGGGCAGGGGCAGGAAACGATATCTGCAGGAACTGAAATCTCCTCCGAGGCCATAAGGTCCAAAGCCCAGTCTGCCACCAGAAGGACAGCGGAAGTGGAAGAAGTGGCTTCCGCCAAAGACCCGACACAACAGGTGAAAGGCAGGAAGACCCGCACTATCTTCGGACACGACATGTTCAACAACCGTTCCCTTTCCTTCGAGCCGAACATGAGCCTCCCTACCCCGGAGAACTATGTGCTCGGACCGGGAGATGAGGTGATAGTGGAAATCTGGGGAAGCAACGAGGCCCACTTCCGCCAGACAATCTCTCCAGAGGGAAGGATAATGGTAAGCCAGATAGGGCCTATCTACCTCAGCGGACTTACCATCAAGAAGGCCAACGAGCTGGTGAAGAATGCATTCGCCCAGAAGTATTCCGGAGTTCTGGGAGAGGACCCGAGCTCCCAGATAGTTCTCACATTAGGATCTGTCAGGACCATCCAGGTGAACATATTCGGAGAGGTGGGAACACCGGGAACCTACAGGCTCTCATCATTCTCCAATGTTTTCCATGCACTCTACAGGGCTGGCGGCGTAAGCACCAGCGGTACCGTCCGTGCCATCGAGGTGATCAGAAAAGGAAAGAAGATCGCCACCATAGACCTTTATCCTTATCTTTTCACCGGAATCCTCAAAGATGACTTCCAACTCCAGGACGCAGATGTGATCCGTGTCCCGCTCTACGGAAAGCTGGCCAGCATAGAAGGCAAGGTAAAACGTCCTATGTACTATGAGATTAAGGACGGGGAGACCCTCCAGGACCTCATTGATTTCGCAGGAGGTTTCGAGGGAGATGCCTACAAACCCGAGCTTCGCATCATGCGCCAGACAGGAAGGGAGCGTGAGGTGAACACCGTATCCTCATCACGATATTCATCATACAAGCTGGAAACCGGAGACGCCGTATATGTGGGCGCCACCCTTGACCGATTTGCCAATCGCGTGGAAGTGCGCGGATCGGTGTTCCGTCCGGGCGTTTACGAACTTGGAAGCGAAATGCACACGGTCAAGGAACTCGTCCTTCGCGCAGATGGTCTCATGGAGGATGCATTCACTAACCGCGTACGCCTGCTCAGGCAGCAGGATGACTTCACACCGGAAGTCATCTCCCTCGATCTGGGAAAGATCATGAGAGGGGAAGCGCCTGATGTCACCCTCGTCAAGAACGATATACTTGAGATTCAGAGCATCCACGCCCTCAAGGATCTGGGAAGTGTGACGATTGAAGGCTTTGTTGCCAATCCGGGCACATACACCTTCGCGGAAAACATGAGCATCGAGGACCTCGTACTCCAGGCAGGAGGCTTGCTCAACGGTGCATCGGCTGTAAGGGTCGATGTTTCCCGCAGAATCAACAATCCGTACAGCACCATGCCTACGGACACCCTCGCCCAGGAAATAAGCTTCCCTCTCGACCACAATCTCAAGCTTGAGAACGGAAACAGATTCCTGCTTCAGCCATACGATATCGTACGCATCAGGAAGAGCCCTACATACAAGACCCAGACAAACGTATCGGTTGAAGGAGAGGTGGCATTCCCGGGAAGCTATACCATCCTGAACAATAATGAAAGGATTTCCGACCTCATATCCCGCGCCGGAGGTGTCACACCTCATTCATACCTGCGGGGAGCGGTACTCGTGAGACGGGTAAACAAGGAGGAGAGCACCCTTGCCTCCGCGACAAGGAGAATGCTCCGTCAGGGTGGAGGGAAAGACTCGATAGATGTCAACAAACTCCAGCAGAGCACGAAATATACCGTGGGTCTGGAGCTGGACAAGGCTCTTG
>JAGHUW010000031.1 GCA_018064625.1 Candidatus Cryptobacteroides equifaecalis
CTCTGGCCGCTCTGACCGAATGCGATAATTGAGCCGGTGTAAAGACCGTTGACTTCGTATGTCTTGGTCACATTCATGTCAGTGAAAGTGGCTTTGACTCCCTTTGGATCGGTCACGGTCCAGTATGGGCTCAGGCCTTCTCCCTTGAAACTGAAGACTACCTCTCCGGTCTGCTCATTTGCATTGACGGAATACATGTCTGCCGTAACGACAGGTTTTTGTGCGGTTGGCCCTTCCTTTCCTTTGCAAGAGCTGATCATCGCTGCTCCAAGAGCAGAGATGAGAATGAATTTAAAAAGATGTTTCATAATCATTATGTGATTGTATGTTAGTAATTGTTCTGCTTGAGTGTCCCTTCCGACTTGTCAATCTCAGACTGTGGAATTGGGAGATAACGCTTTTGAGTGGTGTATCCTTTTGATGCAAGGACCTCCTCGGCCACCCCGAAGCGTACCAGATCGAAGAAGCGGTTCCCTTCGAAAGCGAATTCGTGGCGACGCTCCTGGAGAATGTTGTCCAGAGTAGCTGTCCTCGCACGTGAACCAAGGGAGGCAGAAGATGTCCCGAACGCGCGTGCACGCACCTCATTGAGGTATTTGTCAGCCAGAACCTGATCGCCGCCGGTACGGATCAAAAGCTCAGCGCTGCGCAACAGTACGTCCGAGTAACGGTATATGCGCATGTTTGTCCTGAAATTAAGCTCACGTCCCTCGTTGCCGATGAAATTGGAGTTGCCGTCAGCACGCCCCATGTATTTCTTGTTGAACATGCCGGTATCGCCCTGACGCGCGTTGTATTTTTCACCCTTGAGCTTGTTCGTGTTGAAATCCTGGATCGATGCGTCACAACGTGTATCTCCCGGTTCGAAATCGGCTTTGAGTGCCTTGCTTACCGGACCGAATCCATAGCCTTCCTGAGCGAATCTTGTCCCCTTGTATGAGTCCGGGCCTATGAATGTTGGGAATACGGTACCGCCAGGGGCATAGATGTCGTCCCAAGTACGGTTAGATGGATTATCCGAGTAGTTGATTTCCCATATGGATTCACAGTTCCATTCGCCCTCATCCTTCCATATGTCCTCGAATGATGGCGTAAGCGCATAGATATTGGACTTTATGATCTCGCTGAGTTGTTCGAGCACACTTGCATAGCGGTCCATGTCGCCTTTGAGCATTACGACATCCGCGCGAAGCATGATCGCGGCGAATCTGGTCGCCCTGCCCACTTCAGAAAGCATGACGACATCCGGAAGGGCACCTGGCGCGACGGCGGCGTCGAGGTCTTCAATGATCTTCCCGTACAGTTCATCCTCGCTCATCTGAGGAACGATGTAAGGAATCGTCGAACCGTTGGGATTCACGTCATAATATGGAACTGATCCCCAGAATTTCCATAGGACATGATAGTAGAAGGCTCTAAGGAAACGTCCTTCACTGATAAGTCGTGTCTTTGACGCCTGAGAGATTCCTTCAACTCCGTCCGTACGTCCGACTACGATATTGCTTCGATATATTCCCTTATAAAGATCGCTCCAGAATTGAATGAGTGATTGCTCCGGAGTGAGGCGGAAGGATGCCATCAATTGCAGATAAGGACAATCTCCCGGTCCACTTCCACCCACTGCATTGTAGTCGTCTGCAAGAATGTCGGATATGAATTGGTACGGATGGTACTCGCTCTCTGAGTCGCCGAACGAGAAATCGAAAACCTGAAGAGGAGCGTATGCCGCCATCAAAGCCTTTGTCATGTCGCGCTCTGTCGCATAGCTAGTCTCTTCCGGCACAGTCGTGGTCGGAGTCACTTCCAGGAATTTCGTGCCACATGACGAAATGATCAGCGCAGTGGCAAGTATAGGATATATTGTTCTTTTCATAATCGTCAGAAAGTAAGGTTTATGCCTGCTGAAAGGGTTCGTGCCTGAGGATAGACGCCCCTATCGATGCCGAGCGATGTCCCTCCTAAGGAGATTTCCGGATCCATGCCGTGGTACGATGTCAACGTGAAGAGATTTTCGGCGCTGAAATAAAAGCGCAACTTGCTTATAAGAGCCCGTCTGGTCAGACGTTCAGGGATCGTGTAGCCGAACACCAGCGAGCGGCAGCGCAGGAATGAAGCGTCATACACCATGATATCCGACGAACGCCAGTTCTGGTTCAGCCCTCCGTCTGCCTCGGCTGTAAGGCGTGGAAGACGGTTTGACGTTCCGGGACCCGTCCAGCGTTTGAGCATATAGGATTGCATGTTCACGAGCGGGTAGTCGGCACGGCGGGTCGCATCGTAGACGTCATTTCCGAGAGCGCCGGAGAACAGGGCTGAAATATCGAAACCCTTCCAGGATGCGCTGAGATTGAACCCGAATGTCCAGTCCGGCATACCTTTGCCTATCATGACACGGTCTTCGTCATCGATTACCCCGTCTCCGTTTACGTCAACAAACTTGACATCGCCGGCTGCTGCATTAGGCTGGAGGCGTTTTCCGTCAGAATTTCTGTAGGCATCAGCCTCTATATCGCTCTGGAAAATGCCATCGGTCCTGTATCCCCAGAAAAATGGGAATGGCATCCCGTTCTCCGCACGGGATATGGTGCCTAGGCTTCCAAGGACAGTGTCATAATTGGCATAGCCGGTGTCATTGCCGAGTTTGATGAGGACGTTGCGGTTGTATGAGAAGTTCATCCCTATCGAGTAGTTGAAATCCTTTACGCTTTGCTTCCATGTGATATCAGACTCGAATCCTGAATTCTTCATGTCGCCGACATTGCCCCAAGGGAGATTGTTGCCTATGTATTGCGGCAGAGACATACGCATGAGCATGCCTTTCGTCCTCTTGTCATAGTAGTCGACAGAGAACGTGAGGGCATTGGAGAAGAAGCTCATATCAAGACCGATGTCTGTCTGATGAGATTCCTCCCACTTCAATCCCGCATTGGAATACGCACTTGGAATCAAGCCTGGAGCGAGCGATGTGAGACTGCCTGTCCCAAGCATATATCCGGCGATGCCCCTCATCATCGAGGTATATGCGAATGAGCCGATGTTCTGATTACCGTTCACACCCCAGCTGGCGCGCAACTTGGCCTTGCTGAACCACGCCGGACGCTTTGCCATGAACTTTTCTTTCGTGATGTTCCAGCCGGCGGAAACAGAAGGGAAATTAGCCCATTTGTTGTCCGGGGAGAAGTTCGAGGAACCATCGCGGCGTATAGTGAACTCAACCATATAACGTTCGTCATAGTTGTAGCTTATTCTTGCGAAATAGGATGCCAGGCGGCTGTGTGGACTTGGTGATCCGGAAGCGCTGCGCTTGTTCGAATCCTGGTCAGTCGCGTCAATCCATGGTTGGGATACATTCCGGAGCTCGTATGAGGTGCCGCTGACATAATCTCCCCAATGGGAGTATGCACTCTGACCGATAAGGGTGGTGAAGTTGTGGCCTCCCCTGATGGTGAATTCGTATGACAAAGTGTTTTCCAGCTGCCAGGAGAAGTCACGTGTGATAGTGGACCATACGCTTGAACCTGTGCTCTGGTGGTTTGAATTCATATAGAATGGTATGGAGAAACCGTCGTCTTTTGTGATGAGCATATCGCCTCCGATGGAACTTTTCAGGCGCAGTCCTTTGATGATTTCGAGTTCAGCAAAAACTCCGGCGACAATCTTGTCCGTTTTGTATGTGTCGACTGGCTGATGGAGAAGAGCAAGCGGGTTCGGCATGTTTGCATACTGATCGCCAACGATGGAGAATGGCCTTCCTTCTGAGTCCTTGATAGCTGTCGGGTGCTCTGCGAGAAGAGTCTCTGGGTCTTCAGCATACACCGGAAGAATCGGAGACAGGGTGATAGCGCATCCTAGAACCGATCCCCGTTCGCTGTTCGCGGAAATTGATTTTGAGTTGTCGTGAGAGAATGTGACATTGGTGCCGATCAGCAGCTTCCTGAAAACCTTTCTATCGTCGGAGTGGTCGAATACGGTGTAGTTGTTGTTAGCACGCATCGTGAAGCGGCCGTAGTTGGAATGGTTGTAGTTTCCACCTATGATACCTTCGTTATAGAGGTAGCTGCCCGAGATGAAGTAGTTCAATCTGTCATTGCCACCCGAGACGCTTATCTGATGGTCGGTTCTCGGAGCATTGGCATTGAAGACCTCCTTCTGCCAGTCTGTTCCTTTCCCAAACTTGTATGGATCCTCATAAATGGGAGCCTTGCCCATGTTCATGTACATTTCATTGATGATGAGGGCGTACTGCGTGGCGTCGAGCACATCGAGCCTCTTCCACGGATTTGAGAATCCGAAGGAACCGTTGTATGCAACCGTGGCTGTGCCTGTTGCTCCTTTCTTCGTCGTGACAAGAATGACGCCGTTGGCTCCACGTGCCCCATAGATAGCTGCTGACGCTGCGTCCTTCAGGACCTCGATGGACTCGATGTCGGCAGGGTTCACATAGTCTATTCCTCCTGTGACAGGCATGCCGTCAACGATGTACAGAGGGTTTGAGTCATTTATGGTACCGATACCGCGGACCCGCACCTGAGTCGGCGCTCCAGGTTGTCCTGAGGATGAGGTGATCGTGACTCCTGAGACCATACCTTGGAGAACATTATCAATTCTGGTTGGCACGACATTGGAGAGCATGTCTGACTTGACAGAACTGATAGCCGCCGTCAGAACGGATTTCTTCTGTATGCCGTAGCCGACAACCACGGCCTCATCCAGAAAAGAGACACTATCCTTGATGACCGTTTCATAGTCGCTGGCCTCGGTCAGAATGATTTCAGTCTGATCAAAACCCAGGCATACAACCTTGAGAGAGCGCGCAGACTGCGGAACGGTAAGCGTCCAGTATCCATCAATGTCTGAAGTAGTAGCTGTCTGTGTACCGGTCAGTATCACAGCAGCTCCCATCACCGGATCACCTTTGGAGTCGACAAGTCTTCCTTTTATTGAACGGACCGATGGCTGCGCCTTACCTGTTGGTTGTGTTTTCGGGCGGTAAATCTGTATCTGCTTTCCAGAAATCGTCCATTTGACATCGAAACCGCTGAAAAGAGTTGTCAACACTTCATTTACAGTCGCCTTATCCATCCTGATGCTGACCTTTCTCGTAAGATCCACATCGGAATTCCTGACAAGCAGGCTGCCGTCAATCTCATCGCAGAGTATATCCAAGACTTCCTTGACCGTGCCTTCGTGGGATATCGACAGGCGCATGTCCCCGGTATCCTGAGCCCAGACTGGAGTAAGAGCCAGAAACATCCACAAGATCGATGCACTCAAGATGCTTATGAATCTATTCATGATATAAGTGGGAATAATGTATTATTTCTTGCAGATTACTATAGTGTCATCGTGCCTTGTCCATCTGTATTTCCTGTCTACGTCAACGTATGCCAGAATCTCGTCAATGGAAAGATTGTATGAGATGTTGCCGGTGAAACGTTCCGTACCGAACAGGTTGTCATCATAGGTGAAGTGTACGCCATAGTTACGCTCGACACTTCGCAAGATCTCAGGGATGGATTTATCTGAAAAGACAAATATGCCCCTGGTCCATGCCGATGCGGACGGGTCGGCCGTCTCTACGAGAATATCGTCGCAGCCGCATGACACGACAGCACAGAAGCCCGGAGTGAGAGTCGCTTCGGAGGATGGCGTGCTCAACATGACAGAGCCTTCAAGAAGTGAAACGGTGATTTCGGGCTCGTCTTCATAACTGCGGACGTTGAATGTGGTGCCCTTGACTGTCACGCAGGTTTCTCCTGCAAATACACGGAACGGTCTGCCGGCATCATGACTTACCTCGAAATAACCTTCGCCCTCAAGAGTCACGTCCCTGAATCCAGTTCCAAAATCATCAGCCAGACGCAACGATGACTCCGCATTGAGCCGCACCTTGGTCCCGTCCGGAAGAACAGCTTCAGTCCCTGTACCGCTGGTGGCGCTGATGGTCATCGCCTGATATCTGTTCTGAGCGACGCTGGGCTCACCTGACATGCGGCTGAAATAGATTGTTGATCCCAGGAGAAGAAGGGTGGCAGCACATGCCGCGATTGAAAGATACTTCCAGACACGACCTACTCTGTTTGCAGAGAAGATCCTGCTTTTGATCCTGCGGAAATCCTCTTCCCTTGTTTTCTCGAAAGTCGGAATATATGCTGCTGCACAGGCTGCCGCCAGTTCCTTGAAAGAAGCGGCGAACTCATCGTCCGTATCAAGATATGAGATAAGCTCAGCCTTTTGTGAATCTGTAATCTGGTCGGAAAGAAATGCTTCCACCAGTTGTTCTTGTTTCCTGGTCATGTTTTTCGTGTATAATCGTCACGGCGAAATACGCCTTACACACACATATACACGAAAAACCCGGCATTCGTTTAAGCCGGATTCTCATTTTTTCATATTTTCACGAATCTTGTCAAGAGCTATCTTCAATTGCACCCTGACGGTCGATTGACTGATGCCTAGACGCTCAGAGATAGTCTCTGTGTCCAATCCTTCACTATAGTGAAGCGTAAAGATTTCTCTGCAGCGGATTGGAAGCTTTTCGGAGATTTCGCTGATGAGCCGCACCAGATCCTCCACCTCGTCCTCGTTATACAGGCCTGTATCCGGAAGGCGCTCCATCAGGACCAGCGTAATTTCGCTCGCATTTCTGCTATTCCTCAAATAGTTGTAGCAGGTGTTACGTACCGCGGAAATAAGATAAGGAAGAGGAGGATACTTAAGAGTCGTTCGATGCTCCCAGATACGGATGAACACATCGTTGACCAGCTCCCGCGCCTTCTCCTTGTCATGGATATAGAAAACCGCCAGTCCGCAGAGGTATGAGTAGAATGCGTCATACAAGCTACGGAAGCACTTCTGATTAGAGTTGGCTATGCCCAATATTGTTTTTGGTGTTATATGTGGCATGACTTTT
>JAGHUW010000090.1 GCA_018064625.1 Candidatus Cryptobacteroides equifaecalis
GAGAAGCTGATAGAAATGTATAACCGGTCAATGCAGAGCGCCAAATGAAAAAACTCCAGGCACTTGTCTTCCTTGCGGTATTTCTGACCCTGAATGCAAGATCTCAGGAAAAGATAGAACTCGTCCCTTTCGGAGACTTCGAGTCCTGGACGGTGCGTAATATAAAGGAATCTGCGATAATCGGTGGTGAAGTCAAGCCGGTATATGCCGTTGGCCCGAGGGATACCCTGCGTGGTAATGTCCCTTACGATTACAGCAGGACTATCTGGGCCAGCTCAAACGTCTATGCGAACGTGAGCGGAATAGCCAAGGGAAGCAACTCCGTGGTTCCTGAAAAAGGGCCGAGCGGACTTTGCGCACGCCTTGAGACCGTATATGCGTCAGTCAAGGCCGTTGGGGTGATAAATATCAAGGTCGTGGCTTCAGGTGCCCTTTTCTGGGGCAAGGTGCTTGAACCTATCACCAGCACAAAGAACACCATGAATTTCATGGACTGGGGAATTCCCTTCACCAAAAGGCCAAAGGCTATGGTCATAGACTACAAAGCTTATCTTCCCAACACGGGCAAGCTTGCCAAGGGTACTGGATTCGTCGAAGGCTACGACCCCGAGGTGATCATGCTTCTGCTGCAGAACCGATATGAGGACTCAGAGGGCAGAATCCATGCAAAGCGCGTCGGCACCGCTTTCCTCAGAATAGACAAATCAAGCGCCGGTTGGGTGAAGGATGCCCGCATACCTGTCATCTACGGAGATATCACAAAGTTGCCGCAGTACAGGAACCAGTCCCTCAAAAACGGGGAAGCCACCATCAATGCGGTGAATAGCAAGGGAAAGAGTGTGCCGATAATAGAGGAAGGCTGGGCCTCTCCGGACACGCCTGTGACGCATGCCATCATGTCCATGAGCACAGGAAGCAGGACAGACCTTACCGCAGCAATAGGAAACATTCTCTGGATTGACAACATACGTTTGGCATACTGATATGAAGATACTTAGGAAATTCATCGGATTCATCTACTTCGCCCTTCTCAGCATAAGCTGCTGCAAGGTGAAGGAAACCCTGGAGACCATCGAGGTCAACGGTCAGACCCTGCTGTACTCGGTACGAGGCCCGGAAGGCGGAAAGCCGGTGGTGCTGATGCACGGAAACGGAGGCTCTCACCTCAGCATGCGCACTCAGGCCCTGCAGCTTGCAAAAGCCGGATACCGCGTCTATTGCCCGGATTCCCGTGGCCAGGGAGCCAATGCTCCGTTAGATGAATATCACTATGCCGATATGGCCGAGGACTGCTACCAGTTCATTCAGAAGCTGGGGTTGCACAAGCCTCTCGTGGGCGGATGGAGCGACGGAGGCATCAACACCCTCCTGCTTGAGATGGCACACCCGGGAACCTGCGGGCTGATAGTCGCAGCAGGCGCAAACCTCACCCCGGACTGTGGTGAGGGCTTCGAGGAATTCAAGGCATGGATACTCGAACAGGGCACTCCTCTGGTGATGATGATGCTCAATGAACCTGATATAGACCCCAAGGACCTTCAGGTAATAAAATGTCCTTCCCTCATCACGGTGGGAGGAAAGGACTTGATTTCAGTGGAGCACACAAAGCTCATATCAGACAATATCCCTGATTCCGAGCTTGTTGTGTTCGAGGGGGCATCCCACAGCAGCTACATAAAGAAAAACCCGCGTCTGGGTCGTTGCATGCTGGATTTCATGTCCCGCCACGGATATTAGTTCTCCAAGGCTATAGCTGCTATTATCTCTTCCAGCACGGTGGAGATGTATGAGATATGGTCGCTTGAGTTGTTGGACATCACGGAGAACACTATCATGTTCGAAGGGTTTCCGTCAGACGGGAGTATGTATCCGCTGTAGCAGCGCACCCCGTTCATCGACCCCGTCTTGCAGCGTACCCTGTTCTTGAGGTCGTCCGGATATTTGCTGAACCTGTTTTCCAGGGTTCCCTTCTTCTCTCCCGGCCTTGGCAGGGAATACAGATAGTCATTCCAGGCCCTGCTGCGTGTCATGGCCTTGAGGAAGTTCACAAAGAATTCCGGAGCCACGTAGTTCTTGCGGGAAAGTCCGCTTCCGTCATAGACGGTGCAGAGCTTGCCTTTCTTTACGCCCATCTTCACGAATTCGGCTTCGCAGGCGTCTATGCAGCTGTCGTAGTCGGACTTGCCGCTGAGCTTGTAGCCTATGAGGTGCATTATGGTCTCGGCGTAGAAATTGTTGCTTTCCTTGTTGGCGTCGGCCACTATCTCGCGCAGAGGCTCAGACCAGGTCTCTCCTATCTGCCTCAGCTCTCCGGAAGCTGCCGCCTTGCGGTGATTCACGCCGCTGACAGGCTCCGTGCGCAGCTGCCCCTCAGGGGAGACGTCTGCATATCCCGAGGCCTTTATCCCTTTGGCATACAGGAACTTGTAGAAGTGAAAGGCGCAGGTGATCGCTCCGAACTTGTTGGAACATTCGAGCGTGTATCCCTTCCTGTCTATAGGGAACTCGCCGCGTATGTCCCCTATCGGCCCGAAGTCAGAATTGACGTAGTAGAGTGTATTCTTGGTTCCCGGGGCCGAGGTGACGGCACTCACGGCGTAGGACATCCATGGCGTGTCCGGGTAGCGCGGCCGCACGAAAGGAGTGGACCCTACGCTTGCTCCAGGGGTGACGTAGAAGTTCTGATGGTTCTCGAAGAAGTTGAGGCCTCTTGGACCGGCTCCGTCCTTGTTGCCTATGTCTTCGTAGGACCAGCCGTTGCTTTCCGAGGTCTGGGGGTTGTAGATGCGCGGGTCTCCCACCACGCAGCCGTCTATCCTTTTGATGCCAGCCTTGCGTACTATCTCCGCCCAGTGTCCGAAAAGCCGGGTCAGCGGTTCCGCGTCGCCTGTCTTGCTTCCGGTGGTAGGGTCGCCTCCGCCCACGATGTAGAGGTCTCCCACGAGTACGCTGTCACGTATGACGCCGCTGTAGGCGAGGGAAGTCTTGAAACGGTAGTCGCCCCCTATGCTGTTGAGGGCCACTCCGGTGGATATCAGCTTCATGTTGGAAGCCGGCACGAGTTTGCGGGAAGGGTTGACGCAGGCCACCGTGTCTCCGTTCATCCTGACTGCAAGCACCCCCAGCTGTGCATTGTTCAGAGGATCGGAGTTGTAGCTCTGCATCAGCTTTTTCTGAGCTTTGCCCTGCCCGAAAGCGGAAATCGCGCCTCCGCAGATGAGCAGAAGCGCGACCGCTGACTTTGTTGAAACCTTTCTCACTTGAGGATTACTCGGAAACAGCTGACTTTACTGTAGCGCTGAGCTTCTCGTAAAGTGCGTCTGTCTTGCTGAGGATTTCCTTGCGGAGAGCGGTGTAATGTGCTTTCACTGAACCTTCGACTTTGGCGTTAACCTTGTCTCTGAGCTCGTTGTAAAGGTCGATGGCCTGCTCCATGAGAGCGGCAACCTCCTCCTCGGCTGCTTTTGGGTTCACGCTGGCAACTACTGAGCAGTCCTCAACGAAGGCGCCCAATACGTACTCGATGTCTTTTTTGATGTCTCTTAAGTTCATTTTGTTGGATTTTTTATCTAGTACCGCAAAGATACAATTATTTTTTGATTATGCGTCTTACACCGAGAATGTTGCGTCCGTAATAATCGGGGGCGCCCTTTTTGAGCGAGTTTATTCGCACCAGATGGGATGAGTGTATGATCTTGCCGTCCCCTATGTAAAGGGCTACATGCGAGACCCTTTCGGTGCCGAAGAACACAAGGTCTCCAGGCAGCATCTTCGAGAGGTCTATCGGCACTTCCTGTCCCATCTTGGCCTGCTGCCTTGAGCTGTGCGGCAGTTCTATGCCGTTCATGTGGAAGACGAACTGCACCAGGCCGCTGCAGTCGAAGCCCTTGACTGTCGTGCCTCCCCAGAGGTAAGGGACCCCCAGGTAGCGCTTTGCCAGATTGATGATATGGTCGGCGTCCGGGACTCTGGTTCTGGACCATTGACTGAGGTCCATCAGATGGCAGCTCTCCACATAGCCTATGACTCCTGACGGTATCTTCACCTCTGTCCATCCTTTCATTGGGGCCTTGCCTGTCTGAAGAAGCAGGTCTCCCATTATGAGGTCGCTGAGAGGCTGGCTGCTGCGGTCCGGCTGACTGTAGATGAAGGCGTAATCGCTCATGCATATCCATTTTGCAGCGGCTTCATAGGCCTTTGGGTCATTTATTTCAGTGAGGCCCATGTCTGTTACCCAGGCTGTGTATCCGTCCGGAGTATGAATCTTTTTCCAGTATCCTTTGGTGTCCAGAACTTCCGCAAGTGTTCCCATGAGCACCTGCGAGCCAAGTTCGGCTGTGTAGTCCGGCTCTTCCCTCATGTAGTTGGACGAAAGGTTTACAACCGCCCATTTTTTCTGCTGGGCAGACAGTTGCAGGCATAAAAGCAGTGCAAAGATGATGGAGTATGACTTTTTCATGTCGCAAAGTTAAAGATTATTCTTAACTTTGTGAGTTATGCGTAAGTTACTCTCATATTTTTCCATGCTTTTCGTGCTGGCATCATGCGGATTCGTCACTTCGGTGCTGCATGATGACGAGGTTGTGGCAAAGGTTGGGAAAAGTACTCTGTACCTGTCTGAACTGGAGGCGTACATCCCTAACGGAGTATCTCCGGAAGACAGTACAAAGATGGCGGCTCAGTACATCAACACCTGGGCTACCGAGCAACTGTACATGAAAGTGGCCTTGGAACAGCTCTCCGAAGAGGAAATGGACGTGAGCAGGGAATTGGAGAACTACCGCCGTTCACTCATAAAGTACAGATACGAGCAGCGTTACATAAACGACCGTCTGGACACTCTTGTGACCGACTCTCAGATTGAGGGGTATTATGAGGAACACATGCAGGATTTTGTCCTTTCCCAGCCGGTGATGAAGGTCCGCTTTGCGGATATAATGAAGGATTCGAGATATAAGGACGAGATGCTTAGGGGATTTCTGGCAGATTCCCTTACCAGCGCCCATGCGCTCAGGTGGTTCGACAAGTCGGATTCCTGGATCGAGGCGGGGGAACTTGCCCGCGAATTCGGTATGGATTACAGGGCAATGCTCGGTCTTCTGAAAAACGATTTCATAAAATATGAACCGAAGGACAGGGGGGATATGCTTGTGGCATACGTGCTGGATATCGTCTATTCGGGTTATGCCCCTCTGGATTATTGCAGAGGCCATATAAGGGACAAGATAATCAGTACCAGAAAACATGAGCTGGGCATGAATCTTGAACGGGATCTGCTTGAGGATGCACAGGAAAACAAGACATTCGTAATTTATAGATGATGAAATATATTTACAAAGCCCTGGCGCTTGCCATTGCGGTCACTTCGACCACTGCGGCTTTCGCCCAGAAGTACAACAGAGTGATAGACAAGTCAGTTGCCGTCATCGGCAATGAGCTTATCACCCTTTCGGATATTGAGAATGAGGTTCAGGTGGCCCGTACCCAGGGCTACTCGTCAGACAGGAACATACGCTGCGAGGTCCTTGAGAACATGATGGCCTCAAAACTTTTCCTCATGCAGGCGAGGATAGACTCCCTTACAGTCAACAAGGAAATGGTGCAGGCCAGTCTCAAGGACAGGTTGGATCAGGTACGCACGGCCCTTGGTGGAGATGAGGCTGTGGAGGAGTATTTTCACAAGCCTCTGTACAAGCTTCGCAAGGAGTGGTCGGATCAGCTGGAGGAGAACAGCCTTCAGCAACAGGAGCAGCAGCAGATTGCCGAGGCCATTCCGGAACTCACTCCCTATGATGTGAAGCAGTTCCTCGATACTGCAGACGTTGCAACCCTGCCGGTGATTCCTGTGAAATACAAAATGAGTCAGATTACAATGTATCCGGATAGGGAAAAGGCTACTCTGGCTGTCAAGGAAAGGCTACTTTCAATACGCGAGAGAATCCTGAACGGAGAGAAGTTCGCAACTCTGGCCCGCCTTTACTCGGAGGATCCGGGCAGCGCGCGCAAGGGTGGAGAGCTGGGAATGGCGTCCAAATCCATCTTCTGGCCTGCTTTCTCTGATGCAGCCATGTCCCTCAAGCCGGGCAATATATCCCAGATAGTAGAGACCCCGGACGGCTTCCACCTCATCGAGGTCATAGATAAGAAGGGCGACATGTTCAATGCCCGTCACATCCTTCTCAAGCCAAAATATACCGCAGAGGACAGGGAGAAGGCCTTCAAACATCTCGACAGTCTCCGTACGGCCATAATCGACAGTACAATCACCTTCGAGATCGCAGCCCGCTTCTATTCATACGATGCGCCTACAAGAACCAACGGAGGACAGATGGCAGACCCTAACACCGGATCGGCATATTTTGAGATAGATCAGCTCAAGCCTCAGGATTACAAGGCTGTTCAGGACCTCAAGGAAGGCGAGATTTCAGAGCCTATCGAGTCTCTGGACAACGAGGGAAGGGATGGAAACCTTGTTTACAAGATAGTCCGTCTGGACAAGATAGTTCCTGCCCACACAGCCACTTTCGAGAACGACTACACCGAGTTGCTGGACATGGTACGTCAGGGAAAGCAGATGGAGGCTATCAAGAAGTTCACGACAGACAAAATCAAGACAACCTATATTGTAATCGATCCTCTCTTCGGGGATTGCGAATTCAAGAATCCTGAATGGTCCACAAGGGTCAGAAGAGACTGATGCTCGCGATAGCCGTCCTCATGGCGGCTGCCGGAATCGTGTCTGCCCGTGATACGGAGCAGACCGACTCTCTTGTGCGTCTTACCAAGGCCAAAAGCCTGGAGCTCATAGAGAAGCATGGTCTCAAATACAGGAAGGCCATAGACGCGACCTTCCTTCACAACGGCACCTATCTCATCTGTGACACAGCCCTGTGGTATGTTGACTCCAAACTCATCAATTGTTACGGCAACGTACGCCTTATTCAGGATGAGACCATCCTCACCAGCGACAGGCTGGACTATTTCGTGGACGACGACCTCGCCCAGTTCCGCGGAAGCCTCGTGCAGTTGGAGAATAAGAAATCAAATACTCTGAGGACCAGAAACCTTGATTACAATACCAAGGACAGTATAGCCATTTTCCGCGGAGGTGCGTCCATGAGGGATGCAGACGGACAGATTATAGAAAGTCTGGAAGGAACCTACGAGACCGCCGGCAAGCTTTTCACTTTCTCCCGCAACGTGAATATGTTTACCGATTCGGTGTTCGTAAAGACCTCTCAGCTTAAGTATGACGGTAATACTGAGGTGGTTACCTTCCCTTCATACATAGATTTCTGGAAGGAAGGCAACATGCTTTCCGCAAATACTGGCTGGTACAACCGCGGCAAGGAGATATTCTTCTTCAAGGGCAATGTACACGGCCTTACCAAGACCCAGGAGACCTGGAGCGACTCCCTTTTCTATTACAGGAGGCTCAACGACGTGAATATGCTGGGCAATGCCCAGGTTCAGGACACGAGCAGGAACGTAACCGGTCTCGCGGACTATATCTATTATACGGACAGCCTTGCCCGCATCGAGCTCCGCAAACGCGCCGCCGTTGCAATGCGTACCGAGGAGGACAGCAAGGTGGACACCCTTTATCTGGGTGCCGACACCCTTGTCTACCGCTCCGTCAAGAAATGCGACATACCCGAAGGGACCATCAGCCAGAGCAGTGCACGCCTGAAAGAGATTCTTTCCGATGCCGTGACTGCGTACAGGCGCAGGGCCGCCGAGGAAGCTGCCGCTGCCGCCAAGAAGGCTCAGGAGGAGGCCGATGCCAAGGCCGGCAAGCCTGCGGGCAACAAGCCTCTGAAGGCTCAGGGCGGAGCCAAGGCTGCGGAATCTGCCAAGTCTTCGGAATCTGCCAAGTCTGCGGCAGCATCGCAGAAAGCTGAAGAGAAAGAAGAGCCGACTTCTGAGGGCCAACTCACTGAAGGACAGGATTCTACGGGCGTGGAGGCGCAACTTCCCCCACCCGATACCACAAAGATTGGTTTCTTCACAGGAATTGGAAAGGTGAAAATGTTCCGTGCCGATATGCAGATGCTCTGCGACTCGCTCTACTACACCGACCTGGATTCCATAGCCTGCATGTACAAGAACCCTATAGTGTGGAACGAGAAGGTACGCCAGTACAGCGCAGACAGTCTCTTCGTGCTTGTCCAGGGAGGACATGCAGAGAGGGCCAGTCTTATGTCCAACGCATTCATCCATACCAAGGAGAACGAACTGTACTTCGACCAGATCAAGAGTACGGATGTGATGGTATTCTTTGACAAGGACTCGCAGCTCAAGCGTTTCGACGCCCTTGGCGGAGTGAATGCCCTTTTCTATCTTGAAGAGAACAAGGAAATAGCCACGGTCAACAGGGTTGAGGCCAAGATGCTTTCCGCAACGCTTGTGGATGGCCAGGTGGATAGGGTCCACTATTTCGACTCTCCAAAAAACGATGCCTTCCCTGTAGTCCAGCTTCCGGAAGCAGACCACAGGCTCAAGGGTTACTCCTGGAAGCCGGAACTCCGTCCGGCATCGAAGGAGGATATCACGGACCTTCAGATAAAGGCAAGTGAAAGAAAGGATTACGACGCCCGCCCAAAAACCACTTTCTTTGAGACGGATATCTATTTCCCGGGATACATGCAGAAGGTTTACCGCGACATAGAGCAGTCACGCCTGAAAAGGAGTGCCGCCAGGAAGGAGGAAACGGACACCATTCCTGCAGACAGTTTGAAGAAGGTGCCTTCAGATACACTCAAGACTACCGCCCCTGATTCTTTGAAGACTTCAGCAACGGATTCTTTGAAGGTGGCTGTATCCGATTCTTTGAAGACGGCCCTTCCGGATTCCCTGAAGCTTCAGCCTTCCGATTCGCTCAAGACTCAGGCCGATACTGCTGCAAAGCTTCCGACCAAGCGCGAGCTCCGCGAGGCAGCAAAGGCGGAGAGGGAAGCCGCCAGGGAGGCCCGCTGGGCTGCCCAGGACGCCAAGGATGCAGCACGTGCCGCAAAGAAAGCGGAAAAGGCTCTCCGTCGCAAGCGCGAAATGACGCGTAAGCTATACATGAAGCAGAAAAAGAATGAAGCCGAGGAGCAGAGATGGCTTCAGAAATATATAGAGTATTACCAGAAACTAAAAGACAAAGAAGATGAAAAACAACTCCCGACAGCCGCTGGAGGTGACTCCGTACTCGGTGACACTCGGCATAGTGATGGCGATAGTGTTCTCGGCGGCGGCAGCTTACCTGGGCCTGAAAGTAGGCCAGGTATTTGAGGCGGCAATCCCGATTGCAATCCTTGCCGTAGGTATTTCCGGAGCTCTCGGAAAGAAGGATGCCATTTATCAGAACGTGATCATACAGAGCATCGGAGCCTGCTCCGGTGTCATAGTGGCGGGTGCGATCTTCACCCTTCCGGCCATATACATTCTCGGACTTGATGTGAATTTCACCCAGATGTTCCTGTCTTCGCTTCTTGGAGGCGTGCTCGGCATATTCTTCCTCATTCCTTTCCGCAAGTATTTCGTGAAGGACATGGACGGCCAGTATCCATTCCCTGAGGCTACAGCCACCACCCAGGTCCTCAAGAGCAGCGAGGCTGGCGGCAACGGCGCAGGCACCCTGCTCGTCAGCGGCCTCATCGGTGGTGTATATGATTTCGTCGTGGCAACCTTCGGTGCCTGGTCAGAGACCCTGAGCACCACGGTGATGCACTGGGGACAGGTTGTTGCGGACAAGGCCAAGTTTGTAGTGAAGATGAACACCGGTGCCGCAGTTCTCGGCCTTGGTTATATCGTCGGCCTCAAGTATTCATTCATAATCTGCTGCGGTTCTTTCCTCGTATGGTTCGTCATCATTCCTCTGATCAACCTGATCTGGGGTGGCCAGGTGATAGACCTTATGGGAACAGGCATCGCCCAGACCGTGTCTGAGATGGCTCCGGAGCAGATCTTCAAGGAGTATGCGCGTCATATAGGCATAGGTGGAATTGCTGTTGCCGGTATCATAGGAATCATCAAGAGCTCTTCCGTCATCAAGTCCGCAATCGGCCTTGCCGTGGGTGAGTTCTCCAAGAAACCTGCTGCGGCCTCTGTGGAGGAGGATCGCACACAGAAGGACCTCCCTATGAAGACTGTAGTGTTCGGCATAGTCCTGACGCTTCTTGCTGTATTCGCATTCTTTGCCTTCGGCGGCGTAGTGAACAATATCTGGCAGGCTCTCATCGCCCTTGTCATCGTGGCCCTCATCGCCTTCCTCTTCACCACCGTCGCTGCCAATGCCATTGCCATCGTCGGCTCGAATCCTGTCAGCGGCATGACCATCATGACCCTCATCATCACAGCCCTCGTGCTTGTTGCCGTCGGCCTCAAGGGCAATGCCGGCATGGTTGCCGCAATGGTCATAGGCGGCGTTGTCTGCACGGCCCTTTCCATGGCCGGAGGCCTTGTGACTGACTTCAAGATAGGTTTCTGGGTCGGCACAACCCCTGCAAAGCAGGAGACCTGGAAGTTCGTCGGCACCCTTGTGTCGGCCGCTACCGTGGGTGGAGTCATGCTCGTGCTCAACAATACTTACGGCTTCACTGGCGAGGGTTCCCTCGTGGCTCCTCAGGCCAATGCCATGGCAGCCGTCATCCAGCCTATGATGAACGGAGGCAACGCGCCTTGGCTCCTCTATGGCATAGGTGCGGTCATCGCCCTTGTACTGAATTTCTGCGGCGTTCCTGCCCTTGCCTTCTGTCTGGGAATGTTCATTCCGCTTGACCTCAATCTGCCTCTCCTCGTGGGTGGTGCCATCGCATGGTTTGTGGGCAGCCGCTCCAAGGATGCCGCCGTGAACGAGGCCCGCACCGCAAAGGGAACACTCATCGCCAGCGGCTTCATCGCAGGCGGTGCCCTCATGGGTGTGGTATCTGCAATCCTCAAGTTCGCGGGTTGCGAGTGGTTCCTCTCGGAGTGGAATGCACAGTGGGGAGAGGTGATCGCAATCGTTCCTTTCCTCGGAATCTGCGCCTATATGATCTTTGCTTCGCTCAAGACACAGAAGAATTAGACTTCATTCTATACGGTACAGAAGAGCCCCGGTGAATGCCGGGGCTCTTCGTATTTTGGGTGGCTGAGCTTTTACTCAGCGTAGAGGCTGATGATGTTGAGGATGACTGCCGAGGCCTTCTGCATGCTTTCCACAGGCACCCACTCCATCTTTCCGTGGAAATTGAGTCCGCCTGCGAAGATGTTCGGGCAAGGCAGGCCCTTGAATGAAAGGTTAGCTCCGTCGGTGCCGCCGCGTATAGGCTGGACCTTCGGCTTCACGCCTGCCATCTCCATGGCCTTCATGGCCTTCTCCACAACATGGTAGTGAGGCTCGACCTCGGCCCTCATGTTATAATACTGATCCTTTACCGTAGCTGTAGCCGTCCCCGGGACGTAGCGTCTGTTTATGAAATCGACGCAGTCCTGGAGGACGGCTTTCTTTTCCTCGAACTTGGCCCTGTCGTGGTCCCTTATTATATAGGTGATGGTCGTCTCCTCCACGCTGCCCTTGAATCCTATGAGGTGGAAGAATCCTTCGTAGCCTTCCGTGCATTCAGGGCGTTGTGATGCAGGCAGCAGGGCGTCGAACTCCTGTGCAATGTGGATCGAGTTGAGCATCTTGCCCTTGGCATAGCCCGGGTGCACGTTGCGTCCCTGGATCTTCACCACGGCTGATGCTGCGTTGAAGTTCTCGAACTCGAGCTCTCCCACTTCGCCGCCGTCCATCGTGTAGGCATAATCGGCACCGAACTTCTTCACGTCGAACTTCACTACGCCGCGGCCTATCTCCTCGTCAGGGGTGAAGCCTATCTTTATCTCGCCGTGCTTGAATTCCGGGTGAGACATTATATATTGCACGGCATCCATGATTTCCGCAACGCCGGCCTTGTCGTCGGCTCCAAGCAGGGTGGTTCCGTCCGTGGTGATGATGGTCTCTCCCTTGTGCGCGAGTATCTCCGGGAAGTCCTCGGTCTTGAGAAGAAGTCCCGGAACACCCTTGAGCTCGATGTCCGAACCGTCGTAGTTTTCTATGATCTGCGGCTTCACATCCTTGCCGGAAGCATCCGGTGCAGTATCGACGTGTGCGATGAATCCTATGGCAGGCGCATCTTTCGCTATATTTGAAGGGATTGTTCCCATCACATATCCATATTCATCCAATTCTGCCTTCACGCCCATGGCGAGAAGCTCGTCGCGCAGGAGTCTGAGCAGGTCAAGCTCCTTTGCAGCAGAAGGTTGTGTCTCACTTTCTTCGTCTGACTGCGTGTCGATTGCAACATAACGCAGGAATCTGTCGAGTAATGCTTCCATATTATCAATGTAGGTTTTTACAAAGATATTTAAATTTTTTCATAAAAAAGTTTGCAGGTTAAAAAATAATGTGTACCTTTGCATTCCCTTTCGGAAACGAAACGGCAGACGTTCATTGAATTTGACTTACCTGGGTTTGGTGCTGGGCACCAAGGATCGTCCCCCTTGAGGGGGAACGAGGGGGTTTGGATAGTTCAAAAAATGAACGAAGTTCATTGACAATACTGAGAGAGATAACGAGGTAAAAAAGAAAGTTAGAGATTAAGTCTGTAATTTAATAAAATTCGAGTTTTTTCGAGTTGCGAATTAGGGACTGCAATTTCATAGGCAAAAAGAGTTTATATGAGACTAGATTGAAAAAGAAGTCGCATATGATTCACGAAGTACGAGAAAGAGAAGAAGAGCGAACGGAGGATGCCTTGGCTTTCGGAAGCGAAGAAGGACGTGGTAAGCTGCGATAAGCTCCGGGGATTTGCAAACAGGAATTGATCCGGAGATTTCCGAATGGGGGAACCCGTCTGGTTGAAGACCAGTCACT
>JAGHUW010000114.1 GCA_018064625.1 Candidatus Cryptobacteroides equifaecalis
TCCTCGAAGGTAGTGCCGGGACGGAACTTATGGCTCGCACGGTCTTCCATAAGGGCTGTGAGATAATTCTTCAGCCTTGTGTAACTGACGTTCTGGAGTACATGCTCGGCTCTGGAGTGGTCCTCAATGATCAGACCCTGGCGTTGGAGCATTTCCAGTATTTCATCGATGGAGAACGCCTCTCCCTTGTACAGAGCTTTCATGCTATTCGAGCAGGTTTGAGCTTCTCTGATTATCTGTCCAATATCCCTTTTCCCACATTCTGCCGTCAACGAGACTCTTTTCCTTTGATAATTTCTTGAAGAAAATCTCTTCATAATCGGCCGTGTTGATTGTTGGACGTATCACGTGGGTGTCGAACGTCAATGTCAGCACTCCGTCCGGATAAATGTTCCCGTAGAGTCTGATCTTATGCTGCGAATAGCCTATGTTGTAGTCTGAATTATATGTCAGATTCAACAGCTCGGTTTTGCCGGGAGGAATGAGGTCGGGAAATCCGGAAGCAAGTTTTATGGCATTGCTGGATGGAAGCACATCGGTTATGACCAGCGGCTGTTCTCCGGTGTTGGTGATCTCGAATGTCATGTTCAGTACCTCGGTACGTATGATCGGGTAATAATGGCGTACCGGGTCAAGCACATCCACGGTTGTAGGTTTCACCGTCACATGGCAGGATGTAAGTGATATAAATGCCAGGGTCACTGCGAGAGACCTTGCCTTAGAAAGATATCTGAATGGATGCATTGACGTAGAAATATGTGCGGTTGGTTTCTTGGGTCAGGTATATGCTGTACCATGTTCCGGAAAGATTCACGGCCATGTTGCTGGATATGGTAAACAGTGTTCCAGCGCTTGCTGAAGTGTTGATGTGGCTGAATCCGGAAGGGATTGAGTTGTCCAGGAATTCGGTTTCAGGTGCGTTTCCTCCTCCGAAGGATGCGTATAGGCAACTTCTGTTATATTCTACAGGAAAGTACTGAATCTTTGCGTTTGCGTTGAAATACAGGCGTCTGTGTATCAGGAATGCATCCGCTCCTAATCCGAGGTTCACAGTATTGAGGTCCTTGTTGACACCGATACCTCCATTGAGCATGTTCGATCTGCTTGTTTCCATGCTGCCGTCGTCAAGGAATCTGCTTATATCGGTGAGCCTGTATGCTCCTTTTATGTTCATGGACCATCCGTTTCTGAACTCCCATCCCAATCCTCCTCTCGCCGTGAGTGTAGGGAAGAACCTGTTTGACCAGGCTCCGCTTATTTCACCCGAGAATCTTTTCGTGAATTTAAATGCATAACCGGCAGAAAGCTGGAATCCTATACCGCTTTTGAAGTTCTTTCCGTCATTATCACGGGCCGTATATTTCACACCGGTTGTGAGTACTCCGTCATTTTTGAATCTGTGGGAGTAATCAACTGAGGCGTTGGCTGTGATATTATCCTCAAATCCAGGTCTCCATTGCTGGTACTCTACGTTGATTGTATTGCGATAACGTTTGTATATCAAGCTGTTGAGATGTCTTCTATGATCAAGAACCTCAATGGGCGATGGGTTATAGTTTACAAGGCACTCGTAAGCCTCGTCAAATCTTTTGAGTTTTTCCAGAGCCAGACCCTTGTACAGGATGACCACTTCCATGTTCGGGCTGATTGCCAGGGCTGAGTCGGCAATGGCCACCACTTCCTCCGGCCTGTCCTGCTTGTAGAGTGTCTGCACGTCGGCTTCCCACTGCACGAGCTTTGCTTTGGTGTCCTTCTCCTTGAGTATGGCGTTGCATGAGGCCAGTTTGGCACGGGCCGAAGCCATGAGCTCTTCGTCCGGGTTCATGCGTATGATGCTGTCCAGCAGGACCGCTGCTTCCCTGTATCTCTCGTCACCTATCATGTCGGAGGCTGTTGCCAGGCTCTGGGCCACGATGAGGTCTGCCACCTCCTGATTGTCCGGCTGTATGCTGTTATATTTCCTGAGATAATACATCGCGCGGGCCTTGTTTCCGAGCCTGTTCTCAACGACGAATGATTTGTAGAGCAGTTCAGGGGTGTCGCCCCTGAGCTTTCTTGCCTCTGCAAGATAAGTCTGGGCGTCGTCAAGATAGCCTCGGTTGATGGAATTGGCTATGAGGAAGTCCAGGGCCTCTTCGGAACGGGTCTCCTCCCAGCGTATTCCGCTCATTATGTATGGGTCGTTCAGCTTGGCCTGCTGCATTATTTCGGCCTCTATGTCATCCTGAATACCTTTTAGGACGGGATTCACCGCATTTCTGCGCCTTTCCGTCTTTATGAATGAATACGCCTCGGTATGGCGTCCCAGCCCGGTCAGTATTCCGACCTTCTTTCTTATGAGAGACATGTTGCCGGGATCCCTTGCCAGAGCTATAGAAATTACATCAAGGGCATCCGACATCCTGCCCATCTGTTCCAGTTTGTTTGCCAAAGAAATATAAAGCTCCATCAGGTCCTCTTTGCTTGTTCCGTAGGCGTAGGCGTTGACTATCAAGGATTTGAGTGCTTCTATCTGAGAGTTGGTGTCGTCGGTCTTGGCCAGTTTCTGGTATTTTTCCTCAAGACGGTTGTTGTAGAGCTTCTGTATTTCCTCATTCTCCGGATAGATGTTGTAAAGTCTTTCAAGGAGTCTGTCCGCCTCCACATCATTGTTCATCTCTCGGTAAAGGCCAATCTTCTTTTTCCAGAGGCTGACCTCATAAGGGTTCATCCCAAGGAGCGTGTTCACATGTACGATGGCCGTAGAGTAATTACCGCTCCTTTCCTCTATGTTGAGCAGCATGATGAGCGCCTGCTGTTCGGTCTGATCCTCTTTGAGGACCTTCAGCAGATAGTAGCGTGCCTCTTCATATTCCTCCTTCTGGTAATGCGCCTTTCCGTGTTCGAGGTTTATGGTCTTTTCATCCTTTTCCACAGCCGCACGGGCCGGGGATGGGAGGAGTGTCAGGCATAGCAATATTGCAAGTATCTTGTATCTCATCTTGTCGTTTACTTTTTTTGTGCACCCGTTCGGGTCATTTCACCCCAGACGGCCCTCTTTCCTGTGAGGTAGTTGTAATATCCCTTGATGGAGAAGAACACTATGAGCGGGTGGTATAGGAAAGGTTCCAGAAGTGCTGCGAGGAAGAGTCTGAAGTAGCTGCTGTTCTTGGTATATGAGCCTCCTGCAAGGTAGTCATAAAGAATGACGAAGGAGGAGATCATGAGCGTGAAAAGATAAATGGCGCCGAACATCACCCAGAATGTGTTCCAGTTCACTCCTCCAGTGAATATGAGGTATAAGAGGACTATGCTTCCTGTACCCTCGATGATGGGGGCGAGGAACTCGAAAAGGAAAACGTAAGGGAAAGTCACCATTCCCAGCATTTTGTAGGTAGGGTTGAGCAGCAGACGCATATGCTTGCTGACGTGCTGGAAAAGTCCGCGGCCCCAGCGCGTACGCTGGCGATTGAGGACCTTCAGGTTTCCCGGACCCTCTGTCCAGCAGCAGGTGAACGGAATCTGTACCACACGGTATTCGCGCTTCACCTCGCAGCAGTATGCTATCATGCGGAAAATCATATCCATATCCTCTGCGAAAGAGTCGCTGTCATAGCCTCCGGCCTCGATGCAGACATTGGTCGAGAACAGACCGTAACCTCCGGAAACGTTGTTCATCGCGTTTATGTAAGCCCAACCCATCTTTCCCACGAGGAAGGATCTTTTGTACTCGAGGTCCTGGAAGAGAGGGATGAGCCTCCTTGGGGGGCGGCTGTTCACGATGACTCCGTCTTCCACTGTCGAACCGTTACTCATGCTCATGGTGCCGCTGACTGCTATGATGCTGTCATCCTGAAGTATGGGGAATATGCACTGGGTGATTGCCTCGCGCGAGAGGATGCAGTCCACGTCTGTGTTGATGAAGTATGGGTTGGAGACAACGTTCAGACCGGCATTCACTGCATCGGCCTTGGTTCCTCCGTTCACCTTGTCAACCACGACCAGTCTCTTGTACAGAGGGTTGATGGATTTGAACATACGCTTGAAAGGCTTGCACTGGATACGTCCGGTGTATGCGTATGGAACTTCCTCAAGTTCGAACTGTTCTATCAGAATCTCAAGTGTCTTGTCCTTGGATCCGTCGTTGACGATGACCACCTCGAAGTTGGGGTAGTCCTGCTTCAGCAGGGAAGTGACGTTGTCGACTATGGTCTTCTCCTCGTTGTATGCCGGAGCCACGATGCTTACACCCGGCACATTGCTCGTCCTCTTTATGGAATCGTTGATGTATTCACCCATCCATTTCATGTATCTTCCGCTGTATAGATAGGACATTATGAGCAATGCCACGTAGGACAGCATGAGCAGCATGGAATAGAAGAAGATGGTATAACCGTAAAAGTCTATGATATACTGCATGATAATTCTTTCTCCCTTTGTTTTCTCTTTTCCTCCAGATTTGCCAGGCTTCTGATCTGTTCAAGGATGTTCCTGTCCCGTTCGCTCATAGGTGTCTGGCTGAGTTTTTCAAATTTTTCCTTTCCTTCAGCATTGTAATTGAACAGGCATCTCAGAGCCTGTTCGGCGAGTGTCTTCGATGGGGCTGAGATGTAGCATTTTTCAAGGAATCCGGCCTGTTTGCCGCTCTTGAGGGCCGTGATTGTTTCCAGAATCTGCATCTGAACCTCTTCCGGCTGCTTCTGATAGCTTTCCACAAGCGCATCCTCCCATATCGTCTTACCAAGCATGGCCACCACCTTGATGGCTGCAACGCGGCATGCTATCTTGTTCGAATAGAAGAATTTGTTTACTGACTGCTTCTCGCTTTCCCTGCCCCAGTATGCAATTTCCTCAATCATGAAGGAGGCTGATTTCTCGTTGTTCACCTTTTCTGCCAGGACCATGAAGGAAGGCATCTGTTTCTGGTTGTGGTACAACCACCCGAACATGCGGTGCAATGACATATACCTGTATTGGCGGGGGATTTCCTCGAGGTCCTCTTCCAGATATCTGAATGGCTCGTTGTCGTTGCAGATGTACAGGGCCTGTCTTGCAAGATTCTTTGTCAGGGGGTCGTAGTAGTTCGCGTAATTTGCCAGCTGGCCCTCGGATATCATGATAGGCATCGTTACCACAAGCTCCAGGCTGATCTCTATATCATTTTTTTTATGCAGATTGTTCTCTATCCATGAGCGTACCCCCGTGAGCTCAGCCAGAAGCTGTATGTTCGGAAGGGAGATGACATCGCTTAGCTCATTTCTTATCTCGCAGAGGAGTTTGGCGTAGATGCCTCCTTCGAATTCCGCGAAATCCTCTATATGGCAGTCGCATATTTTTTCTATGCTGCTTGTCGGGAGATGATAATCCGTTTTCAGTATGGTCCTGAAAGGTCCGATGTAACGATCCTTGCATTTTTTGTAAGCATCGTCCTTCTTCCTTCTTTTCCTTATATAGCCGCTGAAGATGAAAGAAAGGGAAAGTACGGATATTACGCACAGCACAACTATGGCATACGCCGTACGTACCTGCCAGGAGTATGTGAAGAATCTGTCCAGAACCTGCCTGCACCAGAATTTGACTACGTCCCAACCGTAGAAATTCACCTCTGGCGTGGCGTTCAGAATATATACCAAAATCGTTTTCATAATTCTATCATACAAATATACAAAAGATTAGCTGTACTAAGTTTCCCAATCAACAAAACTTGCTTTTTTTTAGATTGAAAACATCGTTTTGTCCAATTGTCAAATTGGAAATTTTGCTGATTTGATAATTGAAATCGTATTTATAATTGTTTTTTAGAATTATTTGTTATATTTGTGTGTTTAAGGTTTATTATATGAGGTTTATAGTAGTATTTATACCTGTTGTCCTGAGCATAATATATGCCCTTGTAGGCGAGTACAAGCGTAAATCTGTGGTAGGTTCTGTAACCTTGACCATCACTTCGCTACTTGTTATTCTTAGATTTTTCGTTACCGGATATATCTTCGAGACTGCTTCGGATTCTTATGTGCTGCTGGGTCTCGATGTCTTCGCTTCCCTTTACATTTTACCACTGATGTACATGTACCTTTGTGCCCAGTGCGGAACAAGATGGAACAACCGGGAAGCTATCATAATGGTGTGTCTCCCTCTTCTTGTGCTTTTGGATTCTCCGGTTATCCTTCTTGGGGAAATTCCGGATCCGGGCATCGCGCTTGACAAGGTCAAGGGTGCCTTGAATATTTTCAAGGATGGAGTCAGAGTCTTTTCATTCTCTCTCAGAGGCTTCATAGTCATTGTCGACTGTATCATCATTTCTTTCTGCATGGCCCGTCTGAGGCGCAGGATCAAACAGTATGGCCTCAAGTTTACAAGACCCTTTGTCATCTATTATATATGGATGTTCATGCTGCTTGGATTCACTGCCTTCACTTTTGTGATTGCAATGCAGAATACGGCAGACGAGTCTGTCAAGTGGACGTTCTTCCTGATCAATACGATTATAATATCTGCCGGTTATCTTCTTATTCCAGGCAGTTTCAATGTAAGTCCCATCGTTACCAAGGAAGAGTCTCATCCTGTGGCTCTCGATTCTTTCATCGAGCAGAATTCCCATCTGGCTAAGCATCTCCATCAGTTGATGGAGGAGGACAGGATTTTCCTCAAGCCCAGTGTGTTCATCGATGATGTTGCAGCCATGATGGGGACCAACAGGACATATGTAAGCCGCCTTATGCATCAGGAGTATAGCCAGACTTTCACTGATTATGTGAACAACGCCAGAATCATGTATTCGAAGAAACTGCTTCTCTCGACCGATATGACTGTGGAGGAGGTTGCTCTTTCTTCCGGTTTCCCAAGTGCATCCGCTTTCTGTCGTGTATTCAAAAGAATCACGGAAACTACACCTACCGGCTGGCGCAACGGTCAGGATGGATC
>JAGHUW010000025.1 GCA_018064625.1 Candidatus Cryptobacteroides equifaecalis
GGAGGAATGCCCAGGCATACTATGGAATCCATCTCGGAAGCGTACTCCAGCACCTGTGCCATCTCGACGTTGAAGATGTCGTGTCTGTTGATTACCTGGTCAGACGGACTCACCACCATCACGGCCTCGGGGTCTCTCTTGAGTATGGAGTAGGTTGCAAAGGCCATGCATGGTCCCGTGTTCCTTCCGTAAGGTTCCAGCAGGAGGTTTTCAGCTTTGAGTTCGGGAATCTGCTCCATCACAAGGTCCCTGTACGTTTCCCTTGACACCACCAGGATGTTTTCTTCAGGCATCACTGCCTTCATTCGGTCGTAGGCGAAACGCAGGAAAGACCTTCCCTGAGCGTTGAAGTCCAGGAACTGCTTGGGTTTGTCCGCGCGGCTGATAGGCCAGAACCTTGTTCCTATTCCTCCGGCCATTATGGCGCAGTAATAATGATTGCGGTCAGACATAAATCGGTATGAATGCTCTCGGATAATACTCTATCCTTGTGCTTGAATTGTTGAATACTATGGTTATTATGTCAAAGCATACTTCAGCATCCGGCGGCAGCTGCAATCTGCAGTTGGAGTTCATGAATGTTGAGGCAGCTCTGACTATTCTTTTCTGTTTCAGTGCGTTTACATTGACTATCGGGTCTGCTGTGACGGGCTCCGTACGGCTTTTCACTTCCACAAAATGCACCTCAGTGCCCAGCACGGACACGATGTCCAGTTCAAGGTGACCGGCCCTCCAATTCCGTGCCAGAATGAAATGCCCCCTGCTTCTGAGGAAATCGCATGCTTCATCCTCCCCGCGCCGGCCAGTCTGCTGTCTATCCGTTTTCATAGTTTGTTTCCTTATTGTCTCAAAGATAACAAAAATCATTGTATCTTTGTACGTATGTTGCTGGAATTGCTGGGATTTTTGAATTTCTCATTCATAGACATAGCGGACATCCTTCTGATTGCCGCTGTGATGTTCCTCGTGTTCAAATGGATACGGGGCTCATCGGCCATGAATATCTTCCTGGCTATAGTCATCCTGTTGATTGTCAGGGTATTTGTTGCGGCACTCGGAATGAAGATGATGTCCAATCTTCTGGATACGGTCATAGATGTGGGAGCCATCGCCCTCATCGTCATCTTCCAGCCTGAGGTGCGCCGCTTCCTCAACAACATGGGCCGAAAGGCCGGCTACACCATAGAGAAGAGGCCTTTCCTCCACAGGCTGCTCATGCAGAACGGTGCCGAGGTAGCCAGCAACCCTTCCATATCGGAGATAGCCCAGGCCTGCATGGAGATGAGCGAAAGCAGGACGGGAGCCCTCATAGTCATACGCAAAAGCAACACTCTCGAGGACATAATCTCCACGGGGGACGTGGTGGACGCACGCATCAGCTGCCGTCTCATAATGAACATATTCTTCAAGAACTCACCTCTCCATGACGGAGCCATGATCATAGGCGGAGACCGCATAATCGCGGCCCGCTGCACCCTGCCCATCACCGAGCGTACGGACATACCGGCGAGCTACGGAATGAGGCACAAGGCGGCCCTCGGAATAGCCGAGCAGAGCGATGCGGAGGTCCTTGTCGTGAGTGAGGAGACGGGACGCATATCCTACGTCAAGGGCGGCGAGGTCAAGCGTGCCGAGAGTGTGAACGATGTCAAACTATTCCTATCAGGTCAGGCGTGATGAGAGATTCAAGGTTAGAAGCGAAACTGGGATTCGACAAGGTCAGGGCAATAGTCTCTGACCGGTGCATGACCGACTATGC
>JAGHUW010000191.1 GCA_018064625.1 Candidatus Cryptobacteroides equifaecalis
GCCGTGAAACCGCCTTCACCGGGCGCGGAAATCTCTCCGAGACCCTTCTCACCATGTCTGTCTATGCCGATTCCACCTACACCGTTGATTCCGTGAGCGTACGCCTGAACGGCAGCGCGTCGGACGTGGACTCGCTGAGTCTGGTATGCGACGGCGTGCAGATGCCCAAAGTGGCATTCGACGGGACCCGCGGCAGCGTAGGTCTGCCTTGCGGAATGAGCTTCGAGCGCTGCAGCGAGCTGCGCGTCTGTGCCGACATCAGCGAGACTGCCGCCGAGGGCGCACGCATCGGCGCGGACATCACGGGTGTGCATCTGCCAGACACCACCCTCTGTCCCAAGGCCCCGAAGCCTGCTTCGCGCGAGATTCTCCTGCGCCGCGTCTGCCTTTACAGACCGGGCGACTTCGGCTCGAACTACTGGAGGATTCCGACGATACGCCAGCTGCAGGACGGCACCCTTCTGGTGGTGAACGACAGGCGCAACGATACCGAGAACGACCTTCCCGAGACCATAGACGTGGTGTTCCGCTACAGTACCGACGGCGGCCGCAGCTGGAGCGAGCCGGGCTACGTCGCGCGCAACAGGGGCAAGATGTTCGGATACGGCGATCCCGGGCTGATGGAGACGGAGGACGGCACCGTGGTCTGCACCTTCACCGGCGGAGAACGCTTCACCCGTTCCTGCAGGGAGAACCCTCAGCGCAGCTATTTCGCTGTAAGCAAGGACCATGGCCGCAGCTGGAGCGAGCCTCGGGAAATCACCCAGACAGCATGGGGGAAGGACTACCACTCCTCGTTCAGCACCAGCGGCAACGGTCTGCTCCTCACAAAAGGAAAACACAAAGGGCGCATCCTCATTGCGACCGTGGCTGCGAAGGGACCCAAGTCCGATCTTCACAACAGTGTCCTTTATTCAGATGACGGAGGCGAGAGCTGGAAACTGTCCGGGCATGCCTTCGGACCCGGAGCCGACGAGGCCAAGCTGGTGCAGCTCAAAGACGGCAGCGTGGTGCTGACCAGCCGCCAGCACGGGCTCAGACCATACGTCGTGTCCAGGGACGGAGGTGAGACCTGGGGGCCGGTGCAGTACTGGGAGACCCTCAAATGCTACAACTGCAACGGAGACATCATACGTTACAATGACGACATTCTTCTTTTCAGCGCCCCTACTTCCAACTACTGGAAAGACATCAGCGTATTCTACAGTTTAGACGAGGGCAAGACCTGGTCTGACAGAAAGATGATTCACCACGGCCCGTCGATGTACAGCTCCCTCACGGTGCTCAAGGACGGAACCGTGGGCATCTATTTCGAAAAGAATTTCGGAAACTGCGAGCTCTGGTATGAGAACGTCTCCCTTGACTGGCTCATGGCAAGAGAGGAGAAGCCTGCAGTTCACGAAGGTGTGCGTCTCTGGGCAGGCGGTCCTGAATGGGCGAGCTGCAACATAGGCGCGGACACCCCTTTCGATGCAGGGGACTACTTCTCCTGGGCGGAGACGGAAAGCAAGGGTGTGCACGGCTGGGGCCGATACAGATACTGCCGTGGCAGCGGGCAGAGCCTGACCAAGTATTCCAATGCGGATGACAAGACCCTGCTGGAGTTCGTGGACGATGCCGCATACGTAAACTGGCGCAACGGATGGAGGGTGCCTCGCAAGAATGACTGGGAAGAACTGCGCAGCCGCTGCAGCTGGGAATGGACTGAGCAGGAAGGCATCCTTGGATACAGAATCACAGGGGAGAACGGGAACTCGATATTCCTCCCCACCACGGGCTACATATCCGGGACCACGTTCAAGGAATACGATTACTTCGGCTATTACTGGACGGCCAACAGGGATGCGGAATACCCTCATATGGCATGGGATTTCTATATGCAGTCCGAGTATGCAGGCTGCTTCCGCGGAGGCAGGGACAACGGCCGATGCATAAGGCCTATAAGATATTGATAGACATGAAAGAGGAACTTGAAGAGAGGGTGCAGCGTGCCGTTGAGAATTTCATGAGCGGCTACGGCTGCTGCCAGAGTGTTGTGGCGGCCTTCGCTGACATTTACGGCTTCACCGACCGCCAGGCCAAGCTTGTGGCGGCGGGCTTCGGTGGAGGAGTGGGAAGGCTGAGGATGATGTGCGGCGCGGCGTCGGCCCTGGTCATACTCGCAGGTATGGAGAAGGGACAGACTGAAGGCTCGGACCGCGAGGGCAAGGCTGAGTGCTACCGCCTGGTGCAGGAACTGCTCGCTCAGTTCCGGGAAAAGAACGGCAGCCTCATCTGCGCCGAGCTTCTGGGACTGGACAACAAGGCTCCGGCCTTCGGCAGCTTCGTTCCCGCGGAACGCAACGCCCAGTACTACAAGGCAAGACCCTGCGCCGCCAAGGTAGAGTGCGCGGCAAGGATTTTTGCGGAATATCTGAGCAGGAAATAGGAAAATAATACTATATTTGCATAGTCATCATGGGGTGCTGCTCCATCAACATGGAGGTGCTGAGATCATACCCGTAACCTGATGCAGGTAATGCTGCCGTAGGGAAAAGCCTTTTTCAAGGCACAAGGACCTCTTGATGTACGCTCAAGAGGTATTTTTATGTCAAGAATCTACATCAACAAACAGGAAAGCCACACGGAGGCAGCCACAGTCAGTGAACTGGCAATCAGCCTCGATCTCCCGGAAAGAGGTGTGGCAGTAGCCGTGAACAACCGTATCGTACCCAAGGCCGAATGGAGTTCCACGGCCCTCAGGGAAGATGACCAGGTGACCATAATCAAAGCCGCATTCGGAGGTTAGCCATGCTTCAGTTCATTTCACATTACACAGAGAGCATAGGCTATCTCGACTCCATAAGGCTCGCCCTTGAAGG
>JAGHUW010000193.1 GCA_018064625.1 Candidatus Cryptobacteroides equifaecalis
AATGCCTGAGTACATGAAGAACCATCCTGTGATGTACGCCGGTCCTGCAAAGACACCGGAAGGATATGCCTGCGGATCCATGGGCCCAACCACATCCGGCCGTATGGATACCTATGTAAACCTCTTCCAGAGCATGGGCGGATCCATGGTCATGCTGGGCAAGGGTAACCGTGCCAAGGTTGTCACAGAGGCCTGCAAGCGCTGGGGCGGATTCTACCTCGGTACCATCGGAGGACCTGCAGCAATCCTTGCAGAGAACAACATCAAGAGCATCGAGTGCGTGGAGTTCCCTGACTTCGGCATGGAGGCTGTATGGAAGGTCCGCGTTGAGAACTTCCCTGCATTCATCCTCATCGATGACAAGGGTAACGATTTCTTTGAGAAATTCGGTCTTTAATTTTTGATTTCCCTGATGAGGAAAGCACTTCGCATATTGGGCAAGGCGGCAATGATCTTCATTGCCGCAGTTGCTCTATTGCTGGCTGTACTTCAGCCAGTGGTGAACCATGTCGTCATCCCGAGGCTGGTGGAGAAGTATTCCGCCGAATATCTCGATGCCGATGTGGACGTTTCCGATATCAGGCTTGATATTTTCGGGAGCTTCCCGGTGGTGAAGCTTTCGGTGGACGGCCTTCGCATCCGTGCTGAAAGGGACACCCTCCTCAGCGCCGGGCACGTTGAGGCCAGAGCCAATCTGATAAGGCTCGCGCGCAAGGACTATCATCTCCTGTCGGCCCGGATAGACAGCCTCGGCCTCAATGCCAGGGCAACGGGCGACAGCTGCGCCAACTGGAATGTGGTCAAGGGCTTCAGCTACTGCCTCCCTGTGGAGAGCTGGGGGCTGGACAGCCTCGGACTGAGGGTTGACGGTCTCAATCTCAAGCTGCGGGAGAGCGTGGGAGCATACGGACTGGAAGGGGATCTTTCAGCCGTTGCATCGGCAGGACATCATAAACTCGGGGTGGTGGATGTCCCTCTTTCTTTGAATACCGCCCTGGATTACAAGCCTCTTCCTGAGGGTCATGCGTTCAGCTTCGATTTTCTGGACATGGTCCTTGCTGGCCTCCCTCTGCATGCGGACGGAGACCTGTCCATACTGGAGGAGGGCATACCCGTGGATGTGAACCTGGACCTCGACAACGTGGCGTTCAGGGAGTTCATCCGCGATTACGCGACTATCATCATGCCTGAGCTGAGGAGCTTCCCTGCGGATATTTTCCTGTCTGCGGACGCCCACGCGAAGGGTGAATACATATCGGGGAAGGCGATGCCCCGCGTGGACCTCAATGTGCGCAGACTCAGCGCCTCGCTCAAGGGTGCGGCGGCCGATGTCTCCGGAAACGTAAGGGATGCGCTTGGCCGCGACCCCCGCATAAAGCTCTACGGCAACGCAGACGCCGAGCTGGCAACGCTGGTAGCCGGCCTTCACCTGGACTCGCTGTACATGGCAAAGGGCCGCGTGCACCTGTCCCTGGATGCCAATACCCGCAAGAGCGAACTTCAGAGCTACAGATTCGAGCGTTCCTCCCTCAAGGCCTCGCTCGAGTCCGGCAACATATTGTTCGGCATGCCGGGGGATACCATATCTGCCGAATTCTTCAGGCCGACCATGCATCTGAACTCCGGCAAGGACGGAATCACCGCCTTCCTGGGAATAGACAGCCTTTATTTCGAGAAGGGTGCCGACATGGCCGCAAGAGTCAGGGATATGCGCAACAATGCGCGCCTCTTCTCTGTAGAATCCCGCGGAAAGAAGACTCCGCGCATGGAATACAATGCCGAGGGAAGGGGCATCTTCCTCCGCGCAGGCGATTCCCGCGTAGGTCTCAGAGGTTACAGCGTAGGTCTGCAGGCCCAGAAGAGGGTTAAGCGTGACCCGGCTGAGAGGAAGCGTTTCTTCGATTCATTGAAGGCCGCCCACGGCGATTCGCTCAGGGCCATGAGGAAGGCCATGACCCCTGTGGATGAGGTGCTTGCACGCAGCGACGTCAAGCTCTCTCTGGACTCATCCATCACCAAGATGATCAGGGATTGGAACCCTACCGGTCAGGTGGATATAGCCAGAGGCTTTCTGGTATCTCCTGCCATCCCTATCAGGACCAGGATTGCAGGTCTGAAGGGACAGTTCGACGGGGATGTGCTCAATATCGACACCCTTGGAATCACCAGCGGAACTTCAGATATCAGCCTGAGGGGCAAGGTGAAGGGCCTGAGGCGCACCCTGCTGCGCAAGGGTTTCATCGACACCCATCTTGACCTTTATTCCAAGAGATTGAACATCAATGAGATAATAGCTGCCATTCAGGCTGGTCAGAAAATAGATAAGGATACCATCGTGGTGAAGAGTGAAAACGACGAGAGCTTCGTCGTGGACTCCATCGCAGACGCTAAGATAGAGATGCAGGAAATGAAGGTGTTCCTGCTTCCGGGCAACGTGGACCTGCGCATGCACATGCTTGTGGACAAGATGGATGTGCTTGATATTCAGGTTGAACCTCTCAGGGCCGGGCTTCATATCAAGGACAGGATAGCCCAGCTGAACGACGCTCAGATGAAGACCAACGTGGGCAACATAGATCTTTCCGCCTACTATTCCACAAAGAGTCTGGACGACATCGACCTTGGCGTGAACATGAACCTGGAAGACATGAACGCCCACAGCATCATCTCCATCGTCCCTAACATGGACAACATGCTCCCGGCACTCAAGTCCTTCGAGGGACTGTTCGACTGCCATCTGTCAATGGCCACCAAGATAGACACCAACTTCAACGCCATAATCCCGAGCATGAACGCCGTTATAAGGCTGAATGGCGACAATCTGCTCATTTCCGAGACGGGAGACCTCAAGAGGATAATGCGCTTACTCATGTTCAAGGACAAAAAGAAGATAAAGGTGGACCATCTGGCAGTGAATGCTGTGGCGCATGACTCCAGACTGGAGATATTCCCGTTCGAGCTGAATGTGGACAGGTACAGGCTCGCCCTTCAGGGCATGCAGAACTTTGACAGGAGCATGTACTATCACATGTCCGTGCTCAAGTCCCCTATGCCGTTCAAGTTCGGAATAGATATCTTCGGAAGCCTGGATGACTGGCACTTCTCGCTTGCCAGGGCCAAGTATACCCAGGGACGTGTCCCCGCCTTCACCCAGGAACTGGATATGATGCAGTTCAACATACTCGGTTCCATCAAGGATGTATTCCAGAAGGGTGTGCATGATGTTCAGGAATATAATGAGCAGTTGTCCAAGATAGACTATGACAGGGACTCCAAGCCTATGGATGCAAAGGAGTACGGTCAGGTGGATGCCCTGCTCTTCCATGACGAGCATCTTTCTGACGAAGAGGCCGTTGCCAAGGAGGTGGATGCCGTGCTGGAAGCTTCCAGCGTGGATATAGACGAGATGCTAAAGTCTTATCAGACTCAATCATATACCAAGAAACAGTTGCGTTTTCTGCGTAAAAACAAAAAGTGATTATGAAAGAAGTAGAGATTATTCAGGTGAACTTCGGCGGAAATGACAAGCCGGGTCTTGTTGCAGCCATTACTGAGATACTGGCCAGGTATGAGGCGGATATTCTTGATATAGGTCAGGCAAATATCCACAAGTCCATCACACTTGGAATACTTTTCAAGACAGACAGGGACAGGAGCGGCTTCATCATGAAGGATCTTCTCTTCAAGGCCTCCGAGCTGGACCTGCGCATACGCTTCCTGCCGGTAAGCATAGATGAGTATGACGCATGGGTTGAGCGTCAGGGAAAGAACCGCTACATAGTTACGCTTCTGGGACGCAAACTCACGGCAGAGAATATTTCCGAGGTAACGGCTCTGGTTTCGTCCTTCGGCTTGAATATAGATGCCATCAAGCGTCTCACCGGACGTCCGCCGCTCAAGGGCGAGCCCACCGGAGCCAAGGCATGCATAGAGATTTCTGTCCGCGGAGTGATGAACGCCGAACAGAGGGAAGCCCTGCAGAAAAAGCTTCTGGAACGCATGTCGGAGGGTATGGATATTTCTTTCCAGAAAGACGATATCTTCCGCCGTTCGCGACGTCTGATCTGCTTTGATATGGATTCCACGCTCATACACACCGAATGTATAGACGAGCTGGCGGAACGTGCCGGTGTGGGGGAGCAGGTCAAGGCCATAACCGAGTCCGCAATGCGCGGAGAGATAGATTTCACAGAGAGCTTTACCCGCCGTGTTGCCCTTCTCAAGGGCCTGGACGAGTCTGTGATGGAGGATATTGCACGCAATATGCCTTTCAACGAAGGACTGGAGCGTACCATGAAGATACTCAAGACAGTGGGATACAAGACGGCCATTCTTTCCGGAGGATTCACCTACTTTGCAAAATACCTCCAGCAGCGCTTCGGCTTCGATTATGTATATGCCAACGAATTGGAGATAGAGGACGGCAAACTTACCGGACGCTACCTCGGAGATGTTGTGGACGGACGCAGAAAGGCGGAACTCCTCAAACTCCTCTGCCAGGTGGAGGGAATCAACCTCGCCCAGTCTGTTGCAGTGGGAGACGGAGCCAATGACCTTCCTATGATTTCCCTCGCCGGCCTTGGGATAGCATACCATGCAAAGCCTAAGGTCAAGGCCACTGCGGACCAGAGCATCTCGACCATAGGTCTTGAAGGAATACTTTACTTCCTCGGTCTCAAGGAGTCTCAGCTTCTGTAATCCTTTATTCATCAGCTAAAAAAATCGGCAGCAGTATTGCAGATTAAAAAAATAGTGTTACCTTTGCAGTGTACTAATGAACTAATACACTAATGAAATGATAAAGATCAACAATCTCAGTTACAATTACGGAACACTTTCCGTACTTGAGAACATCTCCATGGAGCTGGAGGGCGGTAAGATATACGGGCTCCTGGGGGAGAACGGAGTGGGCAAGACCACCCTTCTCACCTTGCTCTGCGGCCTCAAGGCACCCAAGAAGGGAAGTCTGGAAGTAGATGGCATTGCGCCGTACAGCCGAAACCCCGAGCTCCTCAGCCAGCAGTATTACCTCGCGGACGAGGTGGCTCCGGTGAACGACAAGGCCATCCACTGGGCAAAGACTACGGGCATGTTCTGGCCGCTGTTCGACATGGCGAAGTTCGAGGCCATAATGGCCGAGTTCGAGAATGACCCGCAGAAGAAGATGAACCAGATGTCTGCCGGCCAGCTCAAGAAGACCTACATCTCCTTCGCCCTGGCATGCAACGCCCGCTACATCTATATGGATGAGCCTACCAACGGTCTGGATATCCCGAGCAAGGCGCAGTTCCGCAGCGCAATCATGAAGCACACCGGGGATGAATCCACCATCATAGTGTCCACCCATCAGGTGAGGGACCTGGAGAACGTGATAGACCCTATCATAATCCTGGACAAGAAGGAAGTGCTTGTGAATGCGAGCCTGGAGGAGATCTCGAAGAAGCTCTACTTCGACTACGGCACCACCTTGAACACCCAGAGTCTCTACACAGAGCAGCTCCCGGGCGGTTTTATCCAGGTCTACCCTAACATGACGGGGGCCGAGAGCAAGGTCAACATAGAGGCGCTGTTCAACACAGCCCACAAGAACAAGGATATCATAAGGGAACTTTTCCGCAAATAAGACAAGACCATGAACAAGTTTTTCAATATCAAGCGCTTCGGCAGATATATGGTCTATGACCTGAACAATGCCAAGAATAAATACTGGCTCTCGCTCATTCTGGTGGGCCTCACTCCTGTGATCACATTCGTATTCTACCAGATGATCTTCATGTTGATAGAAGGGTCCTGGAGTCCGGACAATGGCATGATTGCCCCGTTAGCGGCATTCACCACACTCGTGGTCGTCACTTTCACCTTCCCATCAAAGGTTTACGGTGGTCTCACAGACAAGCGCATAGGTTCGGACTGGCTCATGATCCCGGCATCCACCTTTGAGAAATGGCTCTCGATGATCATCGTGACCTGCGTGGTGCTTCCTGTCTGCGTGGCAGTGCTCTTCTTCGGCTCCGATGCACTTCTCAGCGTGATCTTCCCTCATTATTACGGGGACAGCCTCATACATAACATGAATCTTTTCCATGACGAGTTCATGAGGCAGACAGAAGATGTACTGGACATCAACTTCACGGGTGTGGGCTGGCTCAACTGGTGCGAGAACATCCTCATCTTCACCCTTGGTGCTGTAGTGTTCAAGAAGGCCAAGCCGGCAAAGACCATACTCGCCTACGTGCTGCTCAGCATGCTTGTGGGAAACATTGCAATGCTGGTATTCGCCGGAACACCGCGAAGCATGATGGAAATGTTCGACAGGGACGGATTCAACGCGCAGAGCCTGGAATCATTCATCAATGGTCTGAACATGTTCGTATCGCTGACCTACACACTCATCTTCACAATAGTCCTGGGCGGACTTTATTACAGGCTCAGGACAATCAAGCTCTAGGAAATGGAATTTGACAGCAACAAACCCATATACATCCAGATAGCGGACAATATCTGCGACCGTATACTCAAAGGGGAGTTCAAGTCCGGAGACCGCATACCCTCCGTCAGGGAGTGGGGCACCGGAATAGGGGTGAACCCCAACACGGTGGCCCGCAGCTATGAGATACTTACAGACAAGGGAGTCATCTACAATCAGCGCGGAATAGGCTTCTTCGTGGCGGCCCAAGCCACGGACCTGATACTCTCCGAACAAAGGAAATTATTTATAGATAACGAGTTACCTGCATTTATCAAGCGTGCGGAACTCCTTGGAATCAACATTAAAAACTATATATCATGAAACATTTATTCTTAACATCCGCGATGGCTCTTGCCATCAGCTCATGCAATTTCATAAAGGTTAACGGAAGCAATCTCGAGAAGATTTTCGACGCAGTGGAAGACACTGCGGAGGCTGTATTCGAAGGGGAGACAACAGGTACTATACTAACCAAAGACATTCCTGTAGCCCGCTTTGACGGGCTCATTCTCGAAGGCGCATACGATGTGCATTACACCATAGGAGAGCCTTCCCTTCGCATACACGCATCAGACAAAGTGCTTGCCCACATTGTGGCCGGCGTACACGACGGAGTGCTCAAAATCGGCACGGACGGAACAAAGTTCCGCAACATGAAGAATGTCGACGTGTACCTGAGTTCATGGTCCCTGAACAGCATAGACTGCAGGGGAGCTGTGGACTTCGAGGCCAAGGGCGGAATCAGTGCCGAGGACTTCGTGCTGAATATAGCAGGTGCGGCCGACGTTGAGATTTACGATCTCAAGGCTGAGCGCTCGGCAAGCTTCACAGTTGACGGTGCCGGAGATATCGAGGTTGACAGGCTTCAGACCCCGGTCCTCAAGGTCCAGGTGAACGGAGCCGGTGACGCCGAGTTCAGTGGACGTGCAGACAAGGCGGAGATCACCATCAACGGCATGGGAGACGTGGATATCATCAGCCTCGCATGCCCTGACGTGAAGACCAGCCGTAACGGCCTTGGAAGAATCAAGCGCTAGAAAATAAGCTTTATATCCTTCTCAAGAAGAGGATTTGCAACAGACTCCGGAACGAATTTCCAGGACCCTATCACAGCAGGGTTCCCTATGAGTTCCGGGGTTATCTTTTTGTTCTCCCTGATATAGCGGTAGACCATCTCCCTTATCTCCGGGTAGAGTGCCACGACCCTTCTCTGCATCTCCGCATTGTCTATGCCTGCTCCTTTCTCAAGTATTCCGCCGCCGCCGTTGGCGCGGTAGGAAGTCATTGCCACAGTGTAGCTTGCAGCCGGGTCGAAGGCGCTTCCGTCGGCCATGCTCTGTATGCTTACCCTTTCGCCGTAAGGCTTGGTGACGTCCACGGTATAGACCAGGCCCGCAGCCGAGTCGAAGTTGTAGGAGCGGTTCACGAAGGCCCAGCGGGAGCTTCCCGTGCGGGCGTCGGCCCCCTCCTTTATCTTAAGTACATGCTCTCCGGGCGTCTGGATCCAGCTGTCGTAGGAGTACTCGAGGTAGTCCTTCACCTCCTGTCCGCTCATGCGTATTACGTTGAGGGTGTTCTCGAACGGATATATGGTGAACATGTCGTTGTAGATGATCGTGCCCGGCTTCACGCTGCCGTTGAAGGTCAGCGGGGCGTTGAAGGCTATCTGAACCTCTGGTATAGAAAGACATACGCTGTGAACCAGGTTGAGGTAGTCGCACATGCCGCAGTAGGCGTCGCGGGTGCGCAGAGGCATTGCCAGCTCTCCCACCTCGCGGTTGGTGAAGGCCTTGACCTGCTCGAACTCGTCTTTGAAGAGCTCGCGCATCTGCACGTCGACCTTGTTCTTGTTGAGGCGTACTATCTCTCCGCTCACGCTGCGCCTTTTGCCTTTGACTGAAACTGTTGCGTGGGCCACGTTGGCACAGCGTGCGCCGCCGTTCACGAGTATGGTCCCTGCTCCTGGCAGAGGACCTACCACTACTGGATTATGGTCGTGCGCCGTCACCAGAACGTCCACTCCCTTGAGTGTCTTGAGCAGCTCCATTCCCTCGCTCTCGATGGATGCGTTCTCTCCGCTGCCGGTTCCGGAGTGAACGGCAACTATCACTACGTCAGGCTTTTCCGCTGCCACGGCCCTGTTTACCTCCATCTGAGCGCATTCGGCTATCCTGTCAAAGTCCATGCCCTTCCAGAGTTCCTCCGAGAGCCAGCCCTTGATGTTGGCGTTGCCGAAGCCCAGGACCAGAACCTTCATTCCGCCGCGCTTGAAGCAGCTGTAGGAAGGGAAATAATCCCTGCCGTCCGTGTGGTCGTAGTTTGCGGAGAGGAAGGCTATGCCTGCGTCGTTGAGCTCTCGGTGAACCCTGTCATATACGGCGTGGCCGGTCTCTATGTCGTGGTTGCCCACAACTACGGCGTCGTAACCCATGTAGCTTGCCAGTCTTGGGTAGATATGTGGCTTGTTCACAGCCACATAGTTGTAATAGTAGGCTGCGTTGTCTCCCTGGAGGAAGTCTCCCGCATCGAGAAGGAGGACGTTCTCTTTTCCCACGGCGCTGCGCAGGCTGTCCACATAGTATTTCACGGACATGAGGCTGGTCTTGTTGCGGCCTCCTTCCACATATGGCTGATCGAAGAACTGACCGTGTATGTCTCCGGTTGCGACTATGTGAAGGGTGCGCTCCTTGGCGCCGAGCGGCATGCTGATGGCAATAGCTGCCGCAAAGAGTATGGTTCTTAGTTTCATGATGCGATGATTTGATATGCAAAATTAGTATTTTTGTATGATTATGAAACTGACTACGCCTGTAAATATCGATAGAATTGAGCCTGGAATCTGTTTGGAGGACAGGATTATGGTGCTTGGAAGCTGCTTCGCGGATGAGATGGGTTCGCGCCTCAAGGCTGCGGGCTTCAATGTTATGGTCAATCCCTTCGGCACGCTTTACAACCCGGAGTCCATTGCGGCAGCGGTGGAGAGGCTGGGGAGCGCCGCGCCGTTCACCGAGGCCGATTGTGTGGAGATGGGTGCCGGCGCGGCGCGCATCTGCTCGTTCAGCCATCACACGTCCTTCTCACGCCCCAGCGCGGAGGAGTTCCTGGCTGTGGCCAACGACGCCCTGGAGCGCGCGGCTGAGTTCTGGCGCGGCTGCAACCGCGTGATCGTGACGCTTGGCACGGCGATGGTGTGGCGGCGGGGCGGGGTAACCGTCTCGAACTGCCTGAAACGGCCCGCGCGTGAGTTTACGCACGAGATGCTGGACGACGCCGCAGTGCAGGCGGCCCTGAGACGCATCGTCGGCGCCGGCTCCGCTGCTGGTTCCGTCTCCTCTCTTGCTTCACCAGCACTTCCGGCTCCCTTGGCCGGAAAGAGTTTTCTGTTTACGGTGTCGCCGATCCGGCACCTCTCCCTCGGCGCGCACGCCAACACCCTCTCGAAGGCGCGGCTCCAGCTCTCCCTGGATGCGTTTTTGCAGTCCGACGAGGGCACGTGCTGCACATATTTCCCGGCCTACGAGATACTGCTCGATGAGCTGCGCGACTATCGCTTCTACGCCGAAGACATGTGCCACCCGAGCAGCACCGCGGCCGGCGTGATATGGGAGAAGTTCGTGGAGACGGTGGTGCCGGCCGCGGACCACGAGCGCATGAAGGAAAATGAGCGGCAGTACCGCCGCTCGCTTCATCGTACTATGTTGGAGTAGTCGCTACCTCAGACCTTTGAGTCGGGCGGCGAGGGAGCCGTCCACTGCCATCTTCATCATCTTGCGGCTCTGCTCGAACTGCTTCAGAAGCTTGTTCACATCGGCGATGGAAGTGCCGGAACCGTCTGCGATGCGCTTGCGGCGGGAACCGTTGAGGCACTCGGGATGCTCTCTCTCGTACGGGGTCATGGACTTGATGATGGACTCCGTCGGCTTGAATGCATCGTCCGGAATATCAATGTCTTTCATGGCTCTGTCCATGCCAGGGAGCATGCCTGCAAGGTCCTTGAGGTTACCCATCTTCTGTACCTGCTGTATCTGGTCGTAGAAGTCGTTCAGAGTGAACTGGTTCTTCAGGAGTTTCTTCTTGAGGGCGCGGGCCTCCTTCTCGTCATACTGCTCCTGGGCCTTCTCCACGAGGGATACCACGTCACCCATTCCGAGGATTCGGTCTGCAACGCGGGATGGGTAGAAGATGTCCAGGGCATCCATCTTTTCTCCGTTGGAAACGAACTTGATAGGCTTTCCTGTGACGGCCTTGATCGAGAG
>JAGHUW010000069.1 GCA_018064625.1 Candidatus Cryptobacteroides equifaecalis
GGCGGACGCCTGATTGTGGGAGGCGACTACCTCAAGCTGCCGATCAAGACCGCCATCAACAGGCTCTCCATGACCCGCGTAAGTTCAGACACCAAGATAAAGCTCTCCAAGCTCGGCGTCCAGGCCACTTCCTACGGAGACTGCCTCCTCGCCCGCAAAAAGCTGCTGGGAATATAAAAGAATCGAAAAGCCCGATCCTCGAGAACCGGGCTTTTTCATTGTGAATTACCTTATCTCGATGATGTAGTCGAGTGAGCAGTCTATGCTCTCGGGAAGGGTGACAGTGAAGCTGTCCTTGGTTTTCTTGACCTTGAGAGCCTGTCCTCCGCCATAGACAGTTGCCGTCTTGGCCTTGAGTTTCATCGGAAGGGTTATCACTCCGCCTTCAGGGTACTCCATGACATGAAGCCATATCTTTCCATCCTTGGCTGTTGTGACGCCCCATGGCTGAGGCTTCATCACAGGATGGGTGGCGTAGATCGTCTCACCGTTGGCCTGCATCCAGGCACCCATTTCCTTGAAGCGCTCGAGCGAGGTTGCAGGTATCTGTCCGTCCGGCTGAGGTCCTATGTTGAGAAGGAGGTTTGCATTGCGACCCGCAGTGCGGATGATGGTTCTGATGATTTCCTGACCTGTCTTGAACTTGTGGTCCTTGATGTCAAATCCCCAGCTCTTGTTCATGGTCTGGCAGGTCTCAAGTGGAAGAGAGTCGCTGATGTAGCTTGTGCGGCTGTAGCCGGCAGTATCCTCGCCTGGAACGTCACGCTCGAAGAGCTGCACGTCCTCGCCTGGAATATTGATGCGGTGATGGTTGTTGGCTACAAGGCAGCCAGGCTGAAGCTTGTGGATGAGGGTGTATATCCTCTCATATCCCCAGTCGAAGTCCACCTTGGTCTCCTCTCCCGGTGCAGGCTTTGGGAATCGGTCCCAGTCACCGTCGAACCAGATGCAGCCTATAGGGCCGTAGTTGGTGAGGAGCTCTGTGATCTGCGCGCACATAAAGTCCAGGTAGTGGGCGAAATCAGCCTTCTGAGGGTCCTTTCCAAGCTTGTTTCCGTCGCGTCCGAAAGGATAGTCCTCGCGGCCCCAGTCGATGAGGGAGTAGTAGAAGTTGTGGGTTATGCCCTGCTTCTGGCACTCATCGGCCAGCTCCTTGAGAACGTCTCTTCCGAAAGGTGTGGCGTCAACAATATTGTAAGGGCTCTGCTTTGTGGCGAACATGGAGAATCCGTCGTGGTGGCGCGAGGTGATGGTGATGTACTTTGCGCCGGTGCCCTTGATGGCTGAGACCCACTCAGCCGCGTTGAACTTGGAAGGATAGAATCCTCCAGGAAGCATGGAGTAGTCGCTGAAAGGAATGCGTTCGGTGTCCATGACCCATTCGCCGCGGCCAAGCATGCTGTAAACGCCCCAGTGGATGAAGATTCCGAGGCGGTTCTCGCCGAAGCGCTGGCGCGCAGCAAGTTCCTCCTGCGACGGAGTGAAATTCTTTATGCCCTCCTCAATCTTTGGAGAAGGCGAAGCCGCGCCTAGTGCGACGGCCGCTGATACTAAAAGTTCTAAAATCATATCTGTCCAGTGTTATTTCAAAGAATCAATAGAGTCTGCGTATGCCTTTGCAACAGCGGTTGCATCCAATGCTCCGGAATAGAACTTGGCGTCCACAACATACATGTCCGTAGGCGGGAAGTCTCCGGCGATGACGGAAGGCTTGGTGTCTCCTCCTATGATGAAGCGGTTGAAGGTGTCACCCTCTCCCGGATAGAACGGGCCGGTGAAATCACCACTTGTAGCCAGAACGCCATTTACATATATGAAAATCTTCTTGACGGCGACATCATAGACACCCACTACATGGGTAAGCTCGGTTGTGGACACCGCTGAAGCATCCACATTCTTGTATTTGTTGCTGCTTACATCGCCGACGATGAAATAAGGGGCTGAAGTGGCGCGGTTTGCGAGTCCCCATCCACCTTTCTCCGTAGCACAGAAAATGCCATGAACGGCAGAACCAGGCATTTTGTCAACGTACAATGCCTCCACGGAGAATCCCAGGTTGCAGAAACTCTGGAATGACGATGAAGTGGCGAGGTCGTTGAACTTGCCCGCTATATAGCCATCCATTCCTGTAAGATGAGCGGCAGGCACACTATACTCAACACCCTTGTGGCTCAGAGTCACCGTAGAAATGACTGCAGAGTGGTTGGTGAGAGTCGCCTTGCCCTTGGAGTCGGTCACGGAACCTGCAGAGAAATCAATATCGGCATAGACTTCCGGATCAGCAGGCTTCGGAGGCTCAACCGTGAACGTTGTGGTAACGGTATTGCTAGAAACGCCCCATGAGTCGAATGCCGTCACCTTAACAGTATAGTTGCCCACAGCAAGTGCTCCTAGTTCACGCTTCCAGACCTTCTTCATGTCTGAAGCCTGAGGGCAACGATAGAAATCAGACAGTATCTTGAGAGTATTCTCTTCCTCGTCACGGGCAATCTTCACCTCATAATGATGAGCGAACTCGTCATCCTCGGCAGCACCGAATTCAAGCTCGTATGTGGAGGACAGTCCAGCCTGGATCTCATTCACCTTGACGTATGACATCACTGGCGCAGTGTTCTTCAGGGCCCTTCTCACATTGGAATAGGTCTCGAGATGCTTCCTGTCTGCCCTAGGGTAAGACAGTTCCCAAGGCTCGCCTATCTTTGCATTGCGGTAGAAGTCCATCCTGGTGAGACGGACGTTGCCGCTGCGGTCTATCTGATAGAGATATCCTTCAGAGTATTCATCCTTGTCCACCATGGTGGTGGCGGAAGCCATATCCACATATCCGCCGTTCTCTATGGCCATGTAGCGCACGGATGCGGTACCGCAGGCCGTAAAATCGCCCTGCCAGATGCTCGTAGGGTCGTTGAGCGGGAAGTGGAGGTGACCGCCGAACACTATGACCTGGTTGTATTTCTCAAGCACACCCGTCAGTTCCTTGGTGAACCATGCAAGCGATGCCGAAGTATAAAGGGTGCTTCCGTAAACGGTATTGTAGATCATAGGGTGCGTGAGCACTATGACATAATCCTCAGGATGCTTTGATGTGATGCTCTGCAGCTGGGCATCAAGCCACTTCACCGCAGCGGGATCGTAGGCTGCGTTGGTGCTTATCGGCGTGACGCAGAGCACATGGGTCCTTTCCAGCTGGACGTGGCGGCATTCCATGGTCACCCTTGAGTTGTTATCCCTGTCATGAAGGAAATACTTGGATCCAAAGAGGTTCCTGACGTTGTATGCTCCGTTGACCATATTGTTCCAAGGGACGTCGTGATTGCCGAGACAGTATACCAGCGGAACACGCTCCGGATCGAACACACTTTCATATATTCCCTTGAAGAGACTG
>JAGHUW010000021.1 GCA_018064625.1 Candidatus Cryptobacteroides equifaecalis
GTGGTGGAGGATTTCTCCATGTACGATGAGTGGCTGGACAAATATGAGTACCTCATTGAGCTTGGAAAGAACCTCGAAGTGTTCCCCGAGGAACAAAAAACGGAAGACAGATTGATAAAAGGTTGTCAATCAAGGGTTTGGCTTAACTGTAAAAGAGAAGGAGACAAGATTTTCTTCACTGCGGACAGTGACGCAATCATAACGAAGGGCATAATCTCCCTGCTCATAGGCGTGTATTCTGGCCGTACGGCAGAGGAGATAGCATCTGATGATTTCGCCTTCATAGAGGAACTTGGACTCAAGGAGAACCTTTCACCTACCAGGGCCAATGGCCTTGCATCAATGATTTCAACGATAAGGAATTATGCAGAACAACGATAACGAAGTACTTACACCGGAAGACGTAAAGGCACTTGCCCCTCTCTATGAAGACGTGGTGCTTGCCCTGAAACAGGTGTATGACCCGGAGATTCCGGTCAATATTTATGACCTGGGACTCATATACGAACTTAACATCAACAAGAAGCATGAGGTTTCCATCCAGATGACCTTCACTGCCCCTAACTGCCCTATGGCTGATGAGGTGCTGGCAGAAGTGCACAGCAGCGTGATGGACACTCCTGGTGTTACCAAATGCTCGGTGGACCTGGTGTTCGAGCCGGTATGGGACCAGAGCATGCTCTCTGATGAGGCCCGTGTGGCTCTGGGAATGGATCCGGAGGATCTCTGATGGGGGAGAGGCTCACCATATTCTCCCTGGGAACCAATCTCGGAGACAGGCAGGCTAATATAAAGACGGCCTTGAAACGCCTTGACGAGGAGCTGGGAAGCACGTACCTGAGAATCAGCCCTGTCATCGAGACGGAGGCAATGGGCTTTGACGGAGAGCCTTTCCTGAACTGCGTCGTGGAATACGCTACAGCTCTGGAGCCTGAGCAGCTGCTTTCTCTCTGCAAGAGGATAGAGCGGGAGATGGGCAGGACAGACCCTCCGGAATATGACAGTGAAGGAAGGCGCATTTACAGGAACAGGATAATCGACATTGACATCCTGTTTTGCGGAGACCTGAAGATAAACACGGATAAACTCACAATTCCTCATCCTCAGGTGGATACGCGTCCTTTTATACAGAAACTTTTATTACTTTTGTAAGATTTAACACAAACAGATATGACACAAGAAGAATTGTTCAAGGTACTGGTCGCTCACTGCAAGGAATATGGCTTCATATTCCCTTCAAGTGAGATTTACGACGGCCTCGCAGCCGTTTATGATTACGGCCAGATGGGTGTGGAACTCAAGAATAACATCAAGCAGTATTGGTGGAATGCAATGACCCGTCTCAACGAGAACATCGTTGGAATCGACTCATGCATCTTCATGCATCCACGCATCTGGGAGGCTTCCGGACACGTAGGTGCATTCAATGATCCTCTCATCGACAACAAGGACTCCAAGAAGAGATACCGTGCCGACGTGCTCATCGAGGACTACCTCGCAAAGATTGAGGAGAAGATGAACAAGGAGGTTGAGAAAGGCCGCAAGAAGTTCGGCGACAGCTTCGATGAGGAGCAGTTCCGCGCCACCAACCCTAACGTGCTCCGCGAGAAGGCAAAGTACGATGAGGTACACAACCGCTTCGTGAATGCACAGAACAATTCAGACTTCGCCGAATACCGCCAGATCATCATCGACTGCGGCATCGTCTGCCCTATCAGCGGAACCTGCAACTGGACCGACGTACGCCAGTTCAACCTCATGTTCAGCACCTCTATGGGAAGCACTGCAGATGGCGCAAACACCATCTACCTGCGTCCTGAGACCGCTCAGGGTATCTTCGTGAACTACCTGAACGTGCAGAAGACGGGCCGAATGAAGATTCCTTTCGGAATCGCCCAGATAGGAAAGGCCTTCCGCAACGAGATCGTCGCACGCCAGTTTATCTTCCGCATGCGCGAGTTCGAGCAGATGGAGATGCAGTTCTTCATCAAGCCTGGTACTGAGCTCGACTGGTTCAAGAAGTGGAAGGAGCAGCGCATGAAGTGGCACGTGAACATAGGCATGGGTGCGGAGAACTACCGTTTCCACGACCATGAGAAGCTTGCTCACTACGCAAACGCCGCTACGGACATCGAGTTCCAGTTCCCATTCGGCTTCAAGGAGCTTGAGGGTATCCACAGCCGCACCAACTTCGACCTCGGCAACCACCAGAAGTTCAGCGGAAAGAAGATAGAGTACTTCGATCCCGAGGAGAACAAGGCATACACCCCATTCGTTGTGGAGACCTCAATCGGTGTTGACCGTATGGTTCTCGCAGTCCTCTCACACTCATTCAAGGAGGAGAAGCTGGACAATGGCGAGACTCGCGTTGTCCTGAGCATCCCTGCACCGCTCGCACCGGTAAAGGCTGCTGTGCTTCCACTCGTGAAGAAGGACGGTCTGCCTGAGTTCGCCCAGAAGATCATGGACGACCTCAAGTACGATTTCAACTGCCAGTACGAGGAGAAAGACTCCATCGGAAAGCGCTACCGCCGTCAGGATGCGATCGGAACACCGTTCTGCATCACCGTCGACCATGATTCACTCGTGGACAACTGCGTCACCGTACGTGACCGCGACACCATGCAGCAGACCCGCGTGCCTGTAAGCGAGCTCCGTGCCCTGATAGACGCGAAGGTTAACCTCAATAATCTCCTCCGCAATCTTTAATGGCTGAAACTCAGACATTTGCACAATTAGGCCGCGTAGAGGCCATAAGACAGCTCTTCGAAGGCAGTGGTTACACACCCTTCGGAGAGCCTCTCTTCTACGAGGCGAAGTCCCATGACTTCAGCACCACCGCACAGGCCCTGCTCATGGAGGGCATGGACTTCAACCTGGAATACTTCCCGCTGAAGCACCTCGGCTACAAGAGCGTTGTGGCTGCAACGGGGGAGCTCCTCGCCGTCATGGCAAAGCCTGCCACCCTTTCCCTCAGGCTCGGCGTATCCGCAAAGCTGGATTTCGAGCAGATACGTGAGTTCTGGCAGGGCGTCCTCGCGGCTGCGCATCAGTACGGCTATGCAAGCCTCAGCCTCGACCTTCAGCCCTCCAAAAACGGGCTGATGATAGCGGTAAGCGCCAGCGGAAGCTGCGGCAAGACAGCGGCTGCAAAGCGCCCGAAGGCTCAGAGCAAGGACCTCATCTGCGTCTCGGGCCGACTGGGGGCCGCCTACCTCGGCCAGCAGGTGCTGGAGCATCGCAGCGGGGAACTGGAGAAGTACAGGATGATGCTGGCGTCCTACCTCAAGCCGGAACTTGACCCCAACGTGGTCAGGAACCTCGAGGACTGCGGCATCTACCCTTCCTTCGGCTATTTCGTGAACCGTGGCCTGGCCGACGCCGTTCTGCGCCTCACGCGTGACAGCGGTCTCGGCGCCAAGATCTATGCAGACAGGATCCCGTTCGAGGGAAACAGCTTCTCTTTGGGCAAGGATCTTGACATAGACCCTGTTTCTGCGGCCATGAACGGGGGAGATGACTATGTACTCCTCTTTACCGTTCCTATCCTCAAAATGGAGGAATTCCGCAGGAGTTTTCAGACATTTGATATAATAGGCCATCTGGCACTTCCCGATGTGGGAGCTGTGCTGGTTAGCCCGGACGGCCTGGAGCATCCGATTTCTGCCCAGGGATGGAATATTTAACAGATTAGAATTATGAAAAGATTCGTTTTGACTTTATGTGTCCTCGCCATGGCCGCAGTGAATGCAAGCGCCCAGAGCGGACTTATGAATTTCCTCAAGAAGGCTGCGGATACGGCTGTATCGACCGTTACAGTGGCAAAACTTGATGGTGCATGGAACTATAGCGGTGTTGCTGTTGCAGTGAACAGCGAAGACCTTCTTTCAAGCATTGCAAGCTCGGCAGTCACAGGACCTATCGAGAAAAAGATTGACGGGTATCTCGAGAAGGTGGGTGTGAAGAGCGGTGCTGCAAGCCTGAATTTCGCTCAGGACGGCACTTTCACCATGAAGGCCGGTGCTCTCAATCTCAATGGTACATGGACCCAGGAGGACAAGAATGTGAAGATAAAGTTTGGCAAGTCCTTGACTTATCTTACTCTTGAAGGCGTTGTAGAGGGAACGGGAAACAGCATCAACATTCTCTTCGACGGCAACAAGTTCGTGGACTTTGCCGATAAGGTAGCCCAGGTGGCAACAAAGGTTGGTGTGGGAAGTCTTTCCTCAACTATGAGTGCCGTGCTCTCTCAGGTGAAGAGCTTCAAGGCCGGCTTCAAGCTCAGCAAATAACCTTGCTCAGAACGCCGATGGACTTGAGTCTGTCGATGAGCTCGGAACAAACTGTGATCTGGAATTTCTTTGACTTGAAATCCAGGTCATAGTTGTTTTTATCGTCCCTGAGATGGATCTGCAGGGCTGTTCCTCCCTTGAATTCCTTGAGAAGCCTGCACAGGGCGCTTCTGAACTCCGGCTTGAGTGAATTCGAGTTCATGAAGAGCATGAGGGACTTTATCCTTTCCGGGCCTATGTTGCCCAGCAGGGACATTTTCCTGATCTTGAAGGCGTAAGGGGCTGTCCTGCCTTGGGCGCGTTCCTCCGGTTTGATGAAATAGCGCTCCGTCACCTCACCCTCTATGAAGAGCTGCGCGTGAGGCTGGAGGAAAGGCATGAAGGCCTCGTAATCCTTGCCGAAGAGGGCGGTCTCGAAGTTGCCGCTGTAGTCCTCAAGGGTGATCACGGCGCCCTGGGAGCCGGATTTTGTGGTTATCTGTTTTATGTCCGTGATGATGCCCACGCAGGATACGGCTGCCTTTTTGCGGGCGCTCTCGCATTCGGCCACAAGACCGTTGAGCTCCGTGAGGTTGTGGCTCTTGAAATGCTCTATCTCGAAGGAGAACCTGTCCAAAGGGTGGGAGGAGAGGTACATGCCCACTATCTCCTTCTCGGCCTGGAGTTTTCTCAGTATGTCTTCCTCCATAGTGAATTCCGGCATTTCCGGGCGCACCGGTTTGAGCTCCTCCATCTCCCCGAAGAGGGAGCAGCTGCTGTCCATCTGATCATTGCGGTAGAGGTCTGCGTAGTGGGTCAGTTCGTCTATGAAGAGCTCTCCGCTCCTTCCCGGGAGGAAGAAGCTGCCACGGTTGTAGCCGAAGGAATCGAAGGCTCCCGCGTTTATGAGAGACTCCAGAGCTTTGCGGTTCACCTGCCCTGCCATCCTTTCCATGAAATCCCACACGTCGGCAAAGGCGCCGTTCTGCTCCCTTTCCCGTATGATGGCGTCCACTACGTTCTGGCCGAAGCCCTTCATTCCGCCGAGGCCGAAGCGCACGTCGCCCTGCTTGTTGACGGTGAAGTTGGCGGCAGACTCGTTCACATCAGGGTTGAGGACCTTTATGCCGTGAGCCTTGCAGTCTGCCATGATCTTCTTGATCTCCTCCATGTTGGAGAGATTGCAGGAGAGGTTGGCGGCAAGGAACTCTGCCGTGTAGTGGCATTTGAGCCAGCCTGTCTGGTAACTTACCCAGGCGTAGCAGGTTGCATGCGACTTGTTGAAGGCGTACTGGGCAAATTTCTCCCAGTCCTTCCATATCTTGTCCAGCATCTTCTCAGGATGACCGTTGGCCATTCCTCCCTTCATAAACTTGTCCTTCAGGGAGTTCAGCACGTCGATCATCTTCTTTCCCATGGCCTTGCGCAGCTTGTCCGCCTCACCCTTGGTGAAGCCTGCGAGCTTTCTGGAAAGAAGCATGACCTGCTCCTGGTAGACTGTGACTCCGTAGGTTTCCTTGAGGTATTCCTCCATTTCCGGGAGGTCGTACTCGATAGGGCTGAGACCCAGCTTGCGGTCAACGAAGTCGGGGATGTAGTCCATAGGGCCCGGGCGGTAGAGGGCATTCATGGCTATGAGGTCCTCGAAGCGCTCCGGGTGCAGCTTTGTGAGCCACTTCTTCATGCCCGGGGATTCGAACTGGAACACGCTGTCCGTGTCTCCGCGGCCGTAGAGCTCGTAGGTCTCCTTGTCGTCTATAGGAATGGCCTCTATGTCTATCACCTCCCCGCCGAAGCGTTTCTGGACGTTTCTGAGGCATTCCTTTATGATGGAGAGGGTGTTGAGGCCCAGGAAGTCCATCTTGAGCATGCCCACATCCTCGATGTAGTGGCCGTCGTACTGGGAGATCCATACATCCTCTCCCGTATCCTTATCCTTGGCTATGGAAATAGGTATGTAGTCCGTGAGGTTGCCGCGGCCTATGATGGTGGCGCAGGCGTGCACTCCCACCTGTCTGATGCAGCCTTCCAGCTGTAGCGCGTACTTGAGAACCTCTTTGTTTATCTCAGGACCGTTTTCAAGCTCATTTATGAACTCAGGAACGAGCCTGAAACAATTTTTGAGGGTGATCTTCACATCGACCTCTTCAAGGCCCTTCTGGAACCATTTCTTGACTTTTATCTTCTGGCCTTCGTTGTCAGGGTCGTCGATCTCCACTTCTTTCTCGAAGGATTTGAAGCCGGGCTTGAGCTCGTCAAGCTTGGGGTTGAAAGGGTATTCCTTCTCAACCTTCTCGCTGAGGCGGTCCGGGACCATCTTGGTGAGCCTGGTTGATTCCTCTATGCTCACGTTGGATACCCTGGCCACGTCCTTGATGGCACTCTTGGCAGCCATGGTTCCGAAGGTGATGACTCGGGAGACGTGGTCCTTGGAATATTTGTCCTCCACGTATTTGTGGGCCACGACCAGATCCTCGAAGTCCACGTCTATATCAGGCATGCTGATACGGTCCGGGTTGAGGAAACGCTCGAACAGGAGGTCGTAGCGTATAGGGTCGAGATTGGTGATGCCGAGGCAGTAGGCCACGGCGGAACCTGCGGCGGAACCTCGGCCCGGGCCAACGAAGTAGCCTTCCTTGCGTGAGGCGGCGATATAGTCCTGCACGATGAGGAAGTAGTCCGGGAAGCCCATGCGGCAGATGGTCTTCAGCTCGAAGTCCAGGCGCTCGGCCTGCTCGTCGTTGAGGCTGTCGCCGTAGCGTTCGCGGGCTCCCTTGTAGGTGATGTGGCATAGGTAGGCGACGGAGTTGCAGAATTCGTCGCCGCGGTAGTTGCCGTCCTTGTCGCATCGGCCCGCATCTATTATGTCCTTGTATTTTTCAAGGTAGCTGTCTATCTGCGCCAGGAATTCCGGCTCTATCTCGTACTTCGGGAGTACGTGGCCGCGGTCTATGGAGTAGCTTTCGATCTTGTCCGCTATCTCCACGGTATTGCTTATGACCTCCGGGTGCTCCGGGAACAGAGCTGCCATCTCCTCCTCGCTCTTGAGGTACTCCTGCTGGGTGTAGCGCATCCTGTTGGGGTCGTCGAGGTTGGCGTTGGTGGTGAGGCAGATGAGGCGGTCGTGCACCGGTCCGTCCTCCTTGCGTATGAAGTGGACGTCGTTGCTGGCTATGACCTTGACCCCTGTCTCCTGCGCGAGCTGGAAGATATGCTCGTTTGCAATCTTCTGGTTCTCATAGACTTCGAGGGAAAGGCCCGGAATCTCTGTCTTGTGAAGTTGGACTTCGAGATAATAGTCATCCCCGAAGACGCTCTTGTGCCATTCTATGGCCTTGCGGGCACCGTCCAGGTCTCCCGCTATTATGTCTCTCGGAATCTCTCCGGCGAGGCAGGCAGAGCAGCAGATGAGGTTCTCGTGGTACTTCTCTATGATCTCATGGGTCACGCGGGGCTTGCCGTAGTACATACCCTCGATGTGGCCAGTGGAGACTATTTTCATCAGGTTCCTGTAACCCTCGTAGTTCTTGGCAAGGAGTATGAGGTGGTAGTACTTGCGGTGGTCGTTGTCCTTTAGCTTGTGGTCATAGTGCCTTGTCACATAGACCTCGCAGCCTATGATGGGCTTTACGGAAGGGTGCTTCTTGGCGAATTTGAAGAACTCCTTCACTCCGTACATGTTTCCGTGGTCCGTGATTGCAAGGGCGGGCATGCCAAGTTCCTCGGCCCTGTCGAAGAGCTTTGGAATGGCTGAGAGTCCGTCAAGGATGGAATACTGAGTATGGACGTGGAGGTGTACGAAGGACATCGGTTTATTCTTTGTTCAAAGGTACGAAATATTCTGCTGATTTCAGCGGATGCCGTACTTGCGAAGGATACGTACAATCTTCTTTTCGACCGACGCCTCCCAGAGGGCGTAGCCGTAATTGCCTGGATGTGTGCCGTCTACCTGGGCCTCATGGTCTTTGGTCGAGCAGTCAGGATGTATGAAATAAACGTCCTTGTATTTCTGCCTTCCCTCAGGGGTTGATTTGATCGCGCGCATGATGCTGTCTGCGGCATGCACCTTTGCGGACTCGGTCCTTTCCAGTTTGGTGTCGAAAAGGCGGTTCTCCCTGTAGATTGTCTGCTGGAATATCATAGGCTTGCCAGGGTGGGCAGCGATCATCCTGTCTATGAATGGCTGCAGCTTCTCCGTTATCGTCTTGGCGTTGGGGTTGGAGAAGCAGTCGAATACGAAGGCCTCAGCATCGACGTCGCAGAGGACGTCGCAGAAGTAGTCCTGAAGCTTGCAGTTGCCACTGCAGCCCAGGGAGAGCATCTGCAGGCCTGTGCGGCGGCTGAAGATTGCAGGGTAGGTCATGCCCGAGCGGCTTGTGCTGGAGCCGTGGGTGTAGCTTGAACCCCAGATGGCTATGCGGTGACGGAAAGGGTTCTCCAGGGCCTCCAGCGTGGAGCCCTGCTCGACGCCTATCCTGATGGAATACTCCTCGCTGTAGAGAGGGAAGTAGAGCAGGCATTCATGCTCGCTGCCGTCCATGTGGGCGGCAATGGTGATAGGCTTGCCAAGGTTCTTCCTGTCAGGGGCGGCAGTGCCTGCGAAGAGCCAGCGGCCATCCTTTTTGATGTAGAGATTGTACCCGCGGGCCGATATGCCGTTGGTGTTGTCCGGCCAGCTCACCTCGCCGTAGACTGTCTGAACGTTGATGGTTCTGGAATTTGTCCTGAAGGCGCAGGACATGCCGGAAGTCTCCCTTACCTGCAGGTTCTCCGCCTTGTTGAAGCCTTTGTACTTCATGGTATCCACGCGGTGATACACGTTGGAGGTCATCCCAGGCATAAGCTTTCCCACTATCGTGAGGTCGGAAGCCTCTGTGTAGACCATGTTCTGGGCAGACATGCTCATTGTGAGCAGGCCCGCCGCAATGACTGTCGCTAATCTTTTCATACGCAAATATAAGAAAAAGGCCGGCAAAATTGCCGGCCCTTTCTATCGAAGTGTTGAATTGTCGATTACTTCTTTGCAGCCTTTGCAGTTGCCTTCTTGGTAGCGTCGAACATGATAGGAGTACCGATCATGATTGAAGCGTAGGTACCGATGAGGATACCGAGGATGAGTGCGACTGCGAGACCTCTGATTGACTCACCACCGAAGATTGCGATAGCAACCATAGGGAGGAGGGTAGATACTGAGGTGTTCACTGTACGGGTGAGAGTCTGGTTGAGGGACTTGTTCACCATATCCTCGAAGTTGTCGTTAGGGTGCAGTGTGACGTTCTCACGGATACGGTCGAAGATAACCACGTTATCGTTGATAGCGTAACCGATGATGGTCAGGATGGCTGCGATGAAGGTCTGGTCAACGTCAAGGTTGAATGGAAGGATTCCGCTGAAGAGTGAGAAGAATCCGATGACGATGATCGAGGTGTGTGCAAGTGAGACAACACCACCGAGACCCCAGGTCCAACCCTTGAATCGCCATGCGATGTAAGCGAAGATGATGAAGAGGGCGAGGATCACTGAGATCACTGCAGACCTCTTGATATCGTTTGCGATTGAAGCACCTACCTTGTCTGAAGAGATGATACCGTTAGGGTTCTCGAGAGTAGAGGTGAATGCTGCGAATGTGACATCCTCCTTGAAGAAGCCCTTGAGGGCGTTGTAGAGCATGTGCTCGATCTCAACGTCAACATCTGTAGACTCGACGTCAACCTTGTATGCGGTTGTGATCTTCATCTGGGCGTCGTTACCGAACTGCTTTACCTCAGCGGAAGAGCCCTTGATTGAAGGGTCTGCTGCTGCAGCCTCTGCGAATACGTCGTTCACTGCTGCACGTACGGCCTCAGCTGTGACAGGCTGGTCGAAGCGTACGACGTAGGTACGGCCACCGGTGAAGTCTACACCGTAGGTAAATCCCTTGAAGCAGATAGATGCGAGGGAAATCACGATGAGGGCTCCGGAGATGATGTAAGAGTACTTGCGTGCACCTACGAAGTTGATCTTTGTATTCTTGAGGAAGTTTGCTGTAGCCTTGTTCTCGAAGCTGATGCTCTTGCCCTTGTTCACGCGTGTGTCGAATACGAGACGTGTAACGAAGATAGAGGTGAGCACAGAGGTGATGATACCGATTACGAGGGTTGTAGCGAAGCCCTTTACAGGACCTGAACCGAAGAAGAACAGTACGAGACCTGTGAGGAGGGT
>JAGHUW010000143.1 GCA_018064625.1 Candidatus Cryptobacteroides equifaecalis
TCCTTGGGGTCAGCCACGGTGAGGCACTCGCCGCTGTCGCCGTAGCCGTATTCCTCGGCCAGGGTTCCCATGAGCAGGACAGCCTCACGCGCAGTGGAGCAGCGCTCAAGCGCCAGTCGGCACAGCTCCTCTATAAGAAGAGGGTTGCTGCGGTTGATGAGGGTATCCGGCCCGCCGAAGGTGGTCTCCCCTATTCCCACCTGCTTCTCGTTCATGGACGGGTAGCCTGTATTGAGGTAGGCGAAGGTGTGAGGCACCTGAGGGATGCTGCCCACCACCTTTATATCCTTGACGTCGTCGCGGGAGCGGGTCTTGCGCCAGTTCTTGCGCAGGTCCGTGGTGGTTCCGGCCTTGTGGTCGGCCGCCTTCTCTATGCTCACCCAGGTATGGGAGACGCCGTCGCAGGTATGTGATGTTATGACGGAGCCGTCCGCACTTGCCGTGCGGCCGACGACTATGCTGGTACATTCAAGCTCGGAATCGTCCCCCACATAGCGTGGCGGGTCACCGGCATACACACATGCGCATCCCAAAACGAGGGATGCGGCAAGAATCATTCTTTTCATATCCATAGCATATACGTTTATTCCTTTCTCACAAATAATTTCTAAATTTACAATCCAATTATGAAAAAAGCAATTATTATAGCATGTGCCGCAATGGCACTCTCAGCATGTGCACCAAAGGTTGCGCATCTGGAACACAGCGACTGGGCTCCTGACGTAAAGGAGAACCTCAACGCCTTCATGGACGAGTTCGCCCATTCGAAGCAGAAGAATTACGCGGTATTCGACTTCGACAACACATCCAGCATCTTCGACATAACAGAAAATCAGATGCAGTATCAGATAGACAGGATGTGCTTCGAGATGACCCCTGCGCAGATGCACGACGCAATCCGCACCGTGCTGGATATGGAGTCCGGACACTACAATGACGCCCTGGACGACATAGACACAGCCTACGCACACCTTTATGAGAAATACGGACCTTTCAGCTGGAAGGGCGTTCCGGACGAGAAGGCCGAGGCCCTGCACTGCGACCCTTATTGGGGCGAGTTCGGAAGCAAGATGATAGGCATCTACGAGATGATACTCCAGTATGAGACCCCTACAATAGCCTACAAATGGGACAAGAACTGGGTCTGTGGCATGACCGACGCCGTACTGGACTCCCTGAGCTACGTCTCACACGGCATCTACTCCGCCATCGAGACCAGGAGGGGTACATGGAGCGGGCATGAAAGCCTCAACGCCAAGGCAGGCGTAAGGGTGCACGGATACCTTGACGGATTCACCGTCACAGACAACACCCGAGAGCTCTGGAAAACACTGAAAGCCAACGGAATAGATGTATGGGTATGCTCCGCCTCAGGCATCAACCAGGTGCTCTGCGCCATCGACATCTTCGGCCTGCACGAATACTGCACCGGAGTGCTGGCGATGACCTGCGCGCATGACGCCGAAGGGAAACTCACAAGCGAGTACGACTACAACGGACATGCCTTCCTGGCCAATGCCGACGGGAGCTGGACCGAGGACACCCTCCCGGTAGGCGCCATGACCTGCGGCCCGGGCAAGGTGACGACGATAGAAAATTGCATCGCGCCTAAATATGACGGCCGCGGTCCCCTCGCCTGCTTCATGGACTCCACCGGAGACTTCAACTTCTGCACCGAGTTCGCCTCGACCCGGCTCGTCGTCTGCTTCAACAGGGCCGACAGGAAGGTCACCGACGGCGGCGGACTCATTGCCGAAGTGGCAATCTACGAGCGCGACGTGCTCGGCTACGACCTGAGGAAAGCAGGCGAGAACAATGACATCCTCTTCCTTCTGCAGGGACGGGACGACAACGGCATGCGCGGTCTGCGTCCGTCGAACAAGACCCTGCGCTTCGGCGAGACCGAGGAAAGGCTCTTCGCAAACGAGCAGAACGAGGCTCAGTATGAGTACATCTGCGAGCACTCGATGAGCGTAAAGGAGGCGCTGGAAACCTTCGCGCTGAGAACTCCGGCCGACAGCTCGGTTCTGGGATTCAAATACGGCTTCCTGGACAGCTACGACGGCTACCGCTGCCGCTGATTCCTGAGCTGCTGGAGAACGTAATCAGCTTTTATCTTGTCGATTATGGCCGTGACCACCTTGTAGGCGCGGCCATCTTTCGTGTAGTCGGCCGGGATGGCGAACTTCACGCGGTTCTGCCTGAGGAGCTTTGAGGCGACAGCCGTGCTTTTCTCAGACTCGGGGTTGTAGACGGCTATCGGGTTGCCGCCGAACATTCCCACAATCTTCATGCAAGGCACGTCCGTCTCTCCGTCGCCCATGTAGATCATGTGCGGAAAAGGGATGCGTTTCTTGTCTTCGGCTATGCTGGCGTTGACCTGCTTTGTGTCCCTGACGGAGAAGATGCCCTTGGATATCTTGAAAAGGAACTGCGTCTTGGCGGTGTAGTCCACTGCCGATGCCGGCCACTCTATCTCCCCCTCATCATTATATATGAAGCTGCCGGCGAAAACGTGCTTGAATTCGTGCGCGATGGGGCTGCCCTCTATGATTTCCTTCAGGCCGCTGGAGTTTATGTAGTGCTCCACCTTCACCCCGTGCTCCTTTCCATATCTGTTTATGAGAGAGAACCACTCCTTCACTCCGGCGAAGAGCTGGATGTCCGCTCCGAACTTCTGAAGGTCCTCCTTCCTGATCGAGACTCCGTTGGCCCTGGCCTCATCAAACATCAACTTCATGTATGCCAGTACGTTGGACGCATCACTGTCTTCCGCGATCTTGTCTGAAAGTGTCCAGAATTCCGCCGGGGTCTTGCCCACCGCCTGAATGAAACCGAACTCCTGCATGTTTCCCGGAGAAAGAGTTCCGTCAAAATCATATATGAGTGCTACAATCGGATTTCTCATAAAAAAATATTACTTTTGTATGTTTTAGTGCAAACTTAACAAAAATTATTAAAAACTAAACCTTATCAATTATGGAACATTATCTCAGTACACTCGAGCGCACCATCAAAAGGGATTGGGAAGGCCTCGCGCTGTGCAATTATAAAGGTGAGCAGTTCACCTTTAAGGAACTGGCTGAGCATATAGCCAAGTTCCACATCATTTTCGACAAGATCGGAATGCAGAAAGGTGACAAGGTTGCCATCTGCGCCACAAACTCAGCCCGCTGGGCCATAACCTTCCTGTCTGTCACCACCTACGGAACAGTCATCGTGCCTCTCCTCGCAGACTTCCATCCGGACAACGTGAACACCCTCGTGGACCACTCGGAGAGCCTTCTGCTTTTCACCGACAAGGATATGTTCGAGAAGCTCGACCCAGAGAAGATGCCTAAGGTGAAGGGTATCGTGAACAATGCCGACTTCACCCTCCTCTGGAGCCGCGACGAAGCCTTCAGCGCAGCAGTTGCTTCCGTAGAGGCTGATTACAAGGCAAAATATCCAAAGGGAATCACTCCGGATGACGTTAAGTTCACCACAGACAACATGAAGGAACTCGCCTGCATCAACTACACCTCAGGAACCACCAGCGCACCTAAGGGAGTGATGCTCCGCCACGAGTGCTTCACCGGATCAGTGGATTTCGCCATCAGGAAGATCCCTTGCTCAAACAAGGACAGCATCGTTTCAATGCTTCCTATGGGACATATATACGGACTCGTGTTCGAGTTCCTCTACCCTCTCTGCAACGGCGTAACCGTCTACTATCTCGGAAAGGCTCCTGCAGCTTCCACACTTCTCAAGGCAATGGCGGATGTGAAGCCTTACATCGTGATCACAGTGCCTCTCGTCATGGAGAAGGTTTACAAGTCTTCAATCAAGCCTGTGCTCAGCAAGCCTGCGATGAAGGTCCTTACCGCCATCCCTGGAGTCAACAAGGCCATCTACGGCGTGGTGAGGAAGAAGCTTCTTGCCGCCTTCGGAGGCAATGTAAGCCAGTTCATCATGGGTGGAGCAGCCCTCAACCCTGACGTGGAGAAGGTGTTCAGAAAGATGGGGCTCCCTTATACCGTGGGTTACGGAATGACGGAGGCAGCACCTCTTCTCGCATATGCCCGTCCTGAGGACTACAAGCAGGGATCCTGCGGACGCTACGTGGATTTCGCAGAGGTTCGCATTGATTCAGAGGACCCTGAGAACATCCCGGGAGAGATTCAGGCAAAGGGTATCAATATCTGTAGCGGATATTTCAACAACCCAGAGGCTTCTGCCAGCGCATTCACCGAGGACGGATTCCTTCACACAGGTGACCTCGGAGTGATGGACAAGAACGGAAACATCACAATCCGCGGCCGCAGCAAGAACATGATCCTCACCTCAAACGGACAGAACATCTTCCCTGAGGAGCTTGAGGCAGTGATCAACAGCCAGCCATACGTTGGTGACTCTGTTGTGGTTGACCGTTCAGGCAAGCTCGTAGCCCTCGTATATCTTGACAAGGACGGAATCAAGAAGGCCGGCCTCACAGACGAGGATATCCATGACCTTCCTGAGAACATACGCGTGAACTCCAACAAGAAGCTCCCTTCATACAGCAAGCTTGCCAAGGTGGAGGTAGTGGATGTTCCTTTCGAGAAGACACCTAAGGGATCCATCAAGAGATTCATGTACAAATAATCCCGCTGACAATTTGTCACGGGCACATAATTTGTCCTTCACTGACACAGCAGTGGAGACCCGGTCTTCAGGACTGCGGCTCCGCTGCTTTTTTGTTGAACAGATTTAAAAGATATAATTATGGCAAAAGGACAGATTGGAGTTACGACCGAGAACATTTTTCCGGTCATCAAACAGTTTCTTTATTCAGACCACGAGATTTTCCTGCGCGAGCTTGTAGCGAACGCAGTGGATGCCAGCCAGAAGATGAAGACCCTCGCTTCCAACGGGGACTTCAAGGGCGAGCTCGGAGACATGTCGGTACGTGTGGAGCTTGACGAGAACGCAAAGACCCTCAAGATCATCGACCGCGGTATAGGTATGACAGAGGAGGAGGTTGACAAGTACATCAACCAGATCGCCTTCTCAAGCGCCGGAGAGTTCCTTGAGAAATACAAGGACCAGATGACATCCATCATAGGTCACTTCGGACTCGGATTCTACTCGGCCTTCATGGTTGCCAAGACCGTCACAATCGAGACCCTCAGCTGGAAGGACGAAGCAAAGGGAGTGAAGTGGAGTTGCGACGGATCGCCTGAATACAGCATGGAAGAATGCGACAAGGCAGACCGCGGAACCGTGATCACCCTCGAGCTGGACAGCGATGCGGAGGAATTCGCAAACAAGGGAAAGATCGGCCAGCTTCTCGGCAAATACTGCAAGTTCATGCCTGTCCCTGTGGTATTCGGCAAGAAGACGGAGTGGAAGGACGGAAAGTCGGTGGAGACTGAGGAAGACAATGTCATCAACAACGTAGAGCCAATCTGGACCAAGGCTCCGAGCGAGCTCAAGGATGAGGACTACCTCAACTTCTACAAGGCTCTCTACCCTTATGACGAGGACCCTATGTTCTGGATCCACCTCAATGTGGACTATCCGTTCAACCTCACAGGTATACTCTACTTCCCTAAGATAAAGGAAAGGATGTCCATAGACAAGAACAAGATCCAGCTCTACTGCAACCAGATGTTCGTCACAGAGCACGTTGACAACATAGTGCCTGACTTCCTCACCCTGCTCCACGGTGTCATAGACTCCCCGGACATCCCTCTGAACGTAAGCCGCAGCTATCTGCAGAGCGACGCCAACGTCAAGAAGATCAGCGGATACATAACAAGGAAGGTGGCCGACAGGCTCGACCAGATCTGCAGCGAGAACAGAAGCGAGTTCGAGCAGAAGTGGGACAACATCAAGCTCTTCATCGAATATGGCATGCTCTCTGACGGCAAGTTCTGCGACAGTGCCATGAACTTCTGCCTCGTGAAGAACACAGACGGCAAGTACTTCAAGCTCGACGACTACCGCAAGGCAATCGAGACCGAGCAGACGGACAAGGACAAGAAGGTGGTTTACCTCTACGCCACTGACACGGAGGCACAGTACAGCTTCATCGAGGCTGCTAAGAACAAGGGCTACGATGTACTGCTGATGGACTGCGAACTCGACTCGCACTTCGTCAACCTCCTTGAGAGCAAGGTGGCCGACAGCCGCTTCGCCCGCGTGGACAGCGACTCCGCCGACTCCCTCATCCTCAAGGCCGACAAGGTAAAACCTGAGATGAGCGACGATGACAAAAAGGCATTGGAAGAGCTCTTCAAGTCCGGATTGCCTGAGGGCAACGACTACATCGTGGAGCCGGAGAACCTCGGGGAGAATTCCGTTCCTGTCCTCATAACCAAGAACGAGTTCATGAGACGCTACCGCGAAATGAGTGCCATGGGAGGCGGAATGAATTTCTACGGAACCATGCCTGAGTCATTCAACGTGAAGGTCAACATGGAGAATCCTCTGATTGCGAAGATCTGGGCAGACAGGGA
>JAGHUW010000147.1 GCA_018064625.1 Candidatus Cryptobacteroides equifaecalis
GACCAGGTAATCAACAGACACGACATCTTCAACGTCGAGATGGCACAGGTGCTGGAGTACGCTTCCGAGATGGATTCCATAGTATGCCTGGGCATTCCTCCAACCAGGCCGGACACCAACTTCGGCTATATCCAGACTTCAGATCCCGGAGCTCAGGGCAGGCCTGTGAAGATCAAGACCTTCACCGAGAAGCCTGACGCCGAGTTGGCCAAAGTTTTCATAGAGAGCGGTGAATTCCTCTGGAACTCAGGTATTTTCGTAGGCAGGGCCTCTACACTGAAGGCCGAGATGGAAAAACATTCCCCCATGATCACCAAGCCTTGGAAAGGCTGGGAGGAGAGTCTTGGATCAGACGATCAGGAGAACTTCCTGAGAAGGGTCTATGCCGACTCCCCGAACATAGCCATAGACTACGCCGTGATGGAGAAGACGGACAACGCCATGGTCTATGCCGCCCACTTCAAATGGGCCGATATAGGAAACTGGGAATCGCTGTACGAATACCTCGCCGTGCATGATGCCAACGGCAACGCCATACACCCGGACAGCAAGACCCTCATCAGGGAAAGCCACGGCAATATCATCTACTCAGACAAGAAGGGAAAACTCACCGCAATCATGGGCATGGAGGATTTCATGATCATAGATACGGAGGAGGTCCTGCTCATCTGCCCGAGAAATGGAGGTAAATTCAAGGATTTTCGTGCAGAATTGGTGATGCCGGAGTTCAGTGATTACAGATAATTATATTATATTTGCGTGCTATGCACGTTTTGAAGTTTGGAGGTACCTCTGTGGCCAATGCCACAAATATCTCGAGGGTTATTGATATCGTCCGCTCCGCAGCGGCGAAAGACAGGGTTATTCTGGTCAGTTCCGCAATCAGCGGCTGTACGGACAAATTGATTGCCATTGAAAAGGCAGCAAAGGAAGGAAAGAGCTTCACCGAGGAGATCAAGTTCCTCAAGGACAAGCACTTCGATATCATAAACAGACTGTTCACCGGTTCCGAGAAGAAGACCGCCGAGGACAAATGCGAGGAGATCTTCAAGGAGATTTCCACCATTCCGGACGGGTTGGAGGCCTACGGCGAGCTGCTCTCCACAAACATACTCGCCTACAAGCTCAGCTGCGAGGGGGAGAAGACCAAGTGGATAAATTCCAGGGAAATAATCATCAAGGGTGACATAGAGCGCACCTACGCCAACATACGCAAGGTGGTGGATGAGAATGCGGACATGCGCATCCTCGTTGCCCCGGGCTTCATCGCATCCGATACCGAAGGCCGCATCACCACCCTCGGCCGCGGAGGCTCAGACTACAGCGCAGCTCTCTACGCTGCCGGATGCTCTGCAGGCAGGCTTGATATCTGGACCGACGTTCCCGGCATCATGACCACCAACCCTAAGGATGTATCCAAGGCCCAGACCGTGCCGTTCATGTCCTACGACGCTGCATGGTGCCTGGCCGAGCACGGAGCAAAGGTTCTCTACCCTCCTACCGTGGAGCCGGCCAAGAACATTGGTCTGGACATCCACATCCTCAACACCTTCGACCCGGCCAACCCGGGAACCGTCATCGGCACCGGCAAGGCAAGCTCGCTCTGGGTGGGAATCAGCCTCGCGAAGGACACCCTCTGCCTTGTGGCTGACGACAAGTTCGACCGCAGGGAGGCTGCCAACATGATTGAGAACACCCTCAAGAGGTGCAGCATCGACGTAATGGACATCAGCTTCGACAAGGGCTGCGTGCTCGTGAAGGTTGCCGAAGGTCTTGAGAAAGAGGCTCTGAAGGCTCTGCACAAGGAGTTCTTCCAGATCGACGAGAACAATACCAGACTTCTCTACATAGCAGGAAAGGGAGCCGTGGGAACGGCCCTTCGCAACATGATAGACAAGACCAGCGAGAACATCAAGGCCGCAAGCGGCAAGGT
>JAGHUW010000015.1 GCA_018064625.1 Candidatus Cryptobacteroides equifaecalis
GTTGTTGATCTCGTTGGCGGCGTCGCTGTTGCCTATCACGTCCTTGACGGTGATGCGCAGAAGCGGGTTGAGAGCATAGTAGCCGAATCCGCTGAGGCTCACGCGCGGCACGTATTCCCATCTGGCCTCAGCCTGCTGCTCTTTTGCTGCAAGCACGTCCAGACGCGCATTGCGCAGGCCCACGTCATTGTTCGCGCCCATTTCCAGGCAATCCTTCAGGGAGATGTCCTGAGCCTGTGCACAGAGGCTGCCGCATATTGCGGCCAGCGATATGATGATGCTAAGCTTTTTCATGACTGTCTGCTTTCTTGAAGATCTGCCAGTATGATACCGGCATGATGAGTACGATGAGGGCTATCGAAAGGAGCGTGCCGAAGCATATCACAAGTCCCATAGGCATCCACAGGAGGTCTCCGCTGATAATCATCGGGAGCACACCCAGAGCCGTCGTGCAGGAAGTGAGGAAGATAGGCCTCATCCTTCGCTGACCGGCCAGCAATGCGGCCTCGTATACGCTCTTTCCCTGCTCGAAGCGCAGCTCCTCAGCGTATTCGAACATGATTATTCCGTTTCTGACGATGATTCCCACAAGGCTGATGAGACCAAGCACGGCAGTCATCGAGAAGTCCATGCCGAATGCCCAGAGCCCGAATGACGCGCCGAAGAGGCAGAGCATGCTAAGTGCGAGCGTGAGGACAGCTATCCCGACCTTCTTGAAGTTGATAAGCAGGAACACGAAGAGGATGAGCACCGCTGCGAGGAAGCTCATGGCAATCTGCGGGAAGACGCTGCTGTTCGCAGAGTCCAGACCTCCGTAGCTCACGGTGATGTCGTCCGGAAGATCGAGTTCCTCCTTTATGTATTTGCGTATTTTCTTCATTGCGGCAGGCTGACTCTTGCGGTACTTCATGTCCGCATAGATGCAGATGCCGTTCTTTCCGCTGTATCTCGGCAGCTGGCTGTAGTTCCATTCAGGCTCCAGATCGGCCACCTGTTTAAGTGGAACGTATCCGCCGTTTGCCAGGCTTGGTATGAGCTGTTCGCCTATCTCTTCATAGCTCATCGTCGTATCCAGACCTGTGCTGCTGTAGATGTTGATAGGGACTTTCCTGTCTCCTTCCCAGATTGTGCCTATCGTCTCCCCGTTGAATATGCCGGCAAGGGTCAGGGAAGTTACGGTCTTGTTCACTCCCAGTCTTGCGGCTTCATCCGCCTTGAGTGTTACCCTTACGCTCTGGTTCATGTCGTCGCAGTCGCTGTGAACCCATTTGAGTTCATCGTCCATGCCGTACATGAAGTTCCTCAGGGAGTCTGCGTATGGCTGTATGTCCTCCAGCCTGTCACCCTTGAGCATAATCTCTATGGCGAGGGTTCCCTGATAGTCCATCTGGCGGAAATGCACCAGGGCACGCGGGAACCAGTGCTCGTATTTCTCCTCCATCACAGGGAGCACCTCCGTCGTGGCCAGATTGGATTTCGTGTTCACAATCAGCTGCGCCACATTGTCTCCCGGGAGGGAAGGGGAGTAGGTGGAATGGAAACGCGGTGCGCTCGTCCCCACGAAGCTGGACACTCCCGTGATGCGCGGGTCGGCCAGCAGCAGTTTCGTGAGAGAGTCGCATACCTGCGAGGTCTCGTCGATGGATGCGTTGCTGTCCAGGAACACCTCCACTGCGAAGCAGTCCCTGTTTGCCTTAGGCATCATCTGGATATTGAGCTGCATGAACATATATATGCCCAGGGCCACGGCAAGGACTCCGCCCCCTATGGTCCAGGCAGGATGCCTGAAGCAGAAGGACTCGGCCTTGTTGTAGATTCTCTGCATCCAGTCGAAGAAGACCTTCTGGGCTCTTGCAATGAATGTCCTGTCAGTGATGTCTGCGCTCTTTATAAGATGTATCTCCATTGAAGGGACTACCAGCATCGCGTATGCCAACGAGCAGGCAAGGGCCATTGCTATGACCCATGGGAAGACGCTGATGAAGTCTCCCAAGTAGCCCTTGATCAGGTACTTGGACGGGAAGAACATGGCCGATATGGCAAAGGTTGCCATGAACATAGGCATGAAAAGCTCCCTTGAGCTGGCCGAGGCCGCTTCCCTGTTGGAGAGCCCGCGGTTCAGCTTGTCCATATATCCGTCCATGGTAATGATGGAATCGTCCACTATCATTCCCAGCACCACTATGAGTGAGGCCAGGGTTACGGTGTTCAGCTGCATGCCCAGTATATACATTATGGCCAGGGTTACGGCCGTACATACCGGAACGCCGGATCCTGCGATGAGTGCCGAGCGCATAGGGAAGAGCATCAGCATCACGAGTATCACTACAAGCATGGAGATGAAAAGATCCCTGACGAAGCCCAGGATGGATGTCCTCACCGCCTTTGGCTGATCTGTGATTCGCTTGAGCTTTATGGATTCCGGAAGCTCTTCGGAGAACTCCTCCAGTACCTTCTCCACTTTCTCCCCAAAGTCAACTATATTGTTGTTCGGGAGCATGGAGATGTTCATCACGATGGCTGTCTTTCCGTTGTGGCTCACGAAGGGCTCGTTGTCCTTGTACTTCCTTTCTATCGTGGCTACGTCCTTGAGTCTCAAGGAGGTCCCGCTAGGGTCAGTGTATACTATCTTCTCCTCGATCTCCTCCTCGTTGCTCATGTTGGAGACGATGTGGATAGGGGCGTTGGCGTAGTCGGTATCGAACTTGCCTGAGCTCGTGCTGAGTGTCGCGCTCTGGAACTGGAGCATGAGAGAAGAGGGGCTGATCCCGTATCTGGACAGCCTTTCTATATCCAGAGTCACAGCGATTTCCTCCGTCTGCTCTCCCAGGATGCTTGCCTTGGCAAGTTCCGGAATCTGCATCAGACGGTCTTTGAGCCTCTTGGCATGGTAGAGTATTTCGCTTGTACCCTTGTCATCTGATTCCATGGAGATAAGAAGGGCTGAGGTCTCGCTGAAATCATCCAGGACCACTACCGCCAGCACTCCTGCCGGGAGTGTGAGTTTTGCCGTGTTGAGCTTGAGCTTGAGTTTGGACCAGACTATGTCCTTGGTGCTTGCCGGTGTGTTCAGGTCTGCATATATGTAGCATATGCCGTCCTTGGAATAAGACTTGAGATTGTTCCTGTTCACCTCCTGGCAGGACATGAGCACGTCCTCCAGAGGCTCGGTCAGCTGGGTGCGGACCTCCTCGGCAGAGGCTCCCGGGTAGATTCCCGCAATCAGACCCTGCTTGAGCTGAAACAGTGGGAACTCGTCCCTGTTCATCTTGAAAAGGCCAGTGATTCCTATCGCCGACAGGATTGCAACAATGCAAAAAACCAGTTTGCTATTGATTTTCAGCTTCTTCATTCGCAGACCTTCATTCCGGAGGAAACCTTCTGGTAACCCTCGCAGATTACTTTATCTCCAGGTATGAGCCCTCCGTTGATGATGACCCCTGTTCCGGAATAGCCGCCTATCGTCACCCTCATCTTCCTTGCCGTACCTTCGTCATTGACCCATACGTACTTCCCTTCGCGGTCCATCTGCACTGCATCGGCGGGAATCACCATCAGTCTTCTGCCTCCAAGATTCATCGACACCTTGGCTGCCATTCCCGGAATGAGTCCTTCCGGTATAGTCTCAGGCACAAGCTGACATTCATAACTGTGGGAAAGAGGTGCGGAATTCATGTTCTTTTCACTGACATGGGCCTTCACACCGCTGATACCGAGTGCCGGGAATTCCACTTCTGCCACATTGCCTACCTGCACTCTGTTTATATCATTCTCGTGAATGGAGATGCGAATGGCAACGGATCTGTCGTCCATTATAGATATGACAGGCTGTGCTATTCCGAGTTCCACGCCGCGGTCTGTGAAAACCTCGCTCACGACCCCGTCGTACGGGGCCTTCAGCTTGCAGTCTTCTAGGCTTTTCTCCGCGGCCCTGGCAGATGCCTCGGCCTTTGCCAGTTTGGTCTCCATGTCAACCATCTGCACCTGGGAAACGCTGCCCTTGTCATATACCTTCTTGACCCTTGCGTAGCCGTCACGGGCCTGTGCAAGTGTAGCCCTGGCTATCTCCACGCTGCTGTTCACGGTCTGTGACTCGACTTTCGCCAGAACCTGGCCCCTGCGTACGCGGTCTCCTTTCTTGACGCTGATGCTTACAAGTGTGCCCGGATAGGGGGAGCTGACCATACTGCTCTTTTCCGGCACGGCCTCGCCAATGAAGTGGCTGACAGCGCCTTCACCGCTTTCACATACCGTGACTGTCTTCACCGGGATGGGCGCCCTCTCCTTTGTCTCATGGTGCTGGATGACCGGGGCCTTGCATGCCACGGCCAGTGATCCCAGCAGTATGATGCTTGCTATTCTTCTATTCATTTTCCGTTGCGATACAGCTTACATGGGATTCCTTTACCTTTCCGTGGATTCCCTGATA
>JAGHUW010000167.1 GCA_018064625.1 Candidatus Cryptobacteroides equifaecalis
CCAGTGATCCCAGCAGTATGATGCTTGCTATTCTTCTATTCATTTTCCGTTGCGATACAGCTTACATGGGATTCCTTTACCTTTCCGTGGATTCCCTGATAGTTATAATCTCCCTGACAATCGAGGTCCAGTATGATGGTCTTTTCGTATCGTTTACCGCTGCCGCTTACCGTGAACATTCCTTCACCGTAGTCCAGTCCCACCCTTCTTGTTACGGGCTTGAGGGTGAGGATATCGTTATTCACCACCGCGTCAAAAACAACGGGGCTGCCGGCTGTTATGTTCATGGTGAGCTTGAGATTGTTGTCTCCGTTGTCCATGACACGCATCTGCCCCCACTCCGGGGTGAGCTGGCGCACCAGAGTGGTATCTTTAGCCTCACCAACGACGGGCTCGTACCTGCCCTCGATCACGATGTGTCCTCCTGTCTTGAATGAGTAATAACCTCTGTAAAGCTCTGCACCTGTCTTTGTGCAGGACATCATGCTCAGCAGGGCGATGAATGCAGGAATAAGTCTTTTCATCTCCATTACCTCCTGTTGTTGGCTATGCTTATATAGTAAAGAAGTGTGGCAAGGGAACCCAAAGCGGCAACCACGTAGGTGTAGGCGGCCCACTTGAGGGCGTCCTTAGCCATAGGCGCGGTCTCATAATCGGTTATTCCTTCGCTCTCAAGCCATGCGAGAGCCCTCTGGCTGGCGTTGATCTCCACCGGAAGGGTCACGAAGCTGAAAAGAGTGGTCATAGCAAAGAGGACAATGCCTATGTAAAGCAGTCCCGGGCCGAACATGTTGATGAGAAGAACTCCCGCGAGGAGCACCCACTGCACTGTGTTGCTGGCGAAATTCACCACCGGCACCAGGGCGCTGCGCAGCCTGAGGGGAGCGTAACCCTGTGCATGCTGTATCGCATGACCGGTCTCGTGTGCCGCAACGGCGCAGGCAGCTATGCTGGCGCTGTTGTAAACACCCTCGCTCAGGTTTATTGTCATGTCCTGGGGATTGAAGTGATCCGTAAGTCTGCCAGGGATGGATTGTACTGACACATTGTCAATGCCGTTGCGTTTGAGCATCAGCCTGGCTATGTCGGCCCCGGTGAGCCCGCGTGGGGACGGAACCCTGGAATACTTGCTGAAACGGCTCTGCAGTGTGCTCTGGATGATGAAGGACAGGCCCATCACCACTATCATTATCACATATATATTCATTGCTTTTAATTTTTAGAGTTAATAATGCAAATATCAGTCCAACTCATCGAACAGTGCGTCCAGAGAGCGGCGTTCCTTCTTGGTCGGGCGCCCCGTGCCCTTGTCTCGTTTTAGCATGATCGTTTCCACCGGTGCATGGAGCTTGTTCAGCTCGCTTTCCGGAGTGAGGTTCTCAGCGAAGTCCGGAACCAGAGCGGTGCCCATTCGGCTCTCCGTCAGTTTAATGACCCTGTAGCTGTAGTTCACCGGTCCCTTGTGCACTTCTATCATGTCTCCTTCCTTCACAGGCTTGGAGGCTTTGGCGTTGGTGCCGTTGAGCTTCACCTTGTTGCCGTTGCAGGCGTCGGCCGCCTCGCTGCGCGTCTTGAAGGCGCGTATCGCCCAGAGATATTTGTCTATGCGTACGTTTTCCATTATTCTGTATCTTCTTCTCCTTCAAGTTTTGCAGGTACGTCCGGGTTGATGTAGGCGTCCTTCAGAGCCAGGTGCGGCACGAGCGACTCAAGCAGCACGGTGCCTGCAGCCGTCGGCGCCAGAATGAAGTCGGGACACTCGGCCGGAACCAATATTGTCTCTCCCTCGCCGAACGGGAAGGATGCGGTCTGGCCGAGTACCTCCACCTGCACTGCAGCGCTGCCGCTTACGCAGGTGTAGAGCTCGAACTGGTCGCTGTTCTCGCCATGCACGCGCAGGGGGGTCTTCAGGTCCAGGCGGTTGACGCAGAACTGCGGTATGTTCAGGAGGCTCTCGCCGGAGCTCTTCTCGGCCACATAGCGTCTGTAGTCGATGAAGTCGAGGGCATCGACCAGGGTGAGGGTCTCGTCGAATTCCTCGGTGCTGACCTCCTCGCCCCAGCCGCAGAGGCAGAAGTCCATAGGGGAGGCCTCGCTTATCTCAATGATGTCCAGGTCCCCCTGGGCGGCGTGGACGGTGCCCGGAGCAATGCGTATGACCTGCCCGCTGTGCACGGCGACAGTATTGAGCATCTGGCCGACGCTGCCGTCAAGGCAGCGGCTGTAGAGTTCCGAGGCGTCGCTGTCCTTGAGGAAGCCGAGCATGACGCTGGCGTCCTTGCCGGCGCGGACCACGTACCAGAGCTTCTCCTTGCCCAGCAGGTCATAGCGCTGGGATGCTACCGTGTCGTCCGGATGGACCCTGAGCGGCATCTTGCCCTTTACATGTATATTCTTGACTGTCAATGGGAACTGACGTCCCAGGCGAGAGAATACATCCTCACCGGTGACGCGGTCCATATACATTTCCATCATCTCTGAGAGGCTGTTCCCGGCCAGCCAGCCGTCCCTTACAAGGGAGTCCCTGTAACCGAGGTCAGCGAGCTTGAACTCCTCGCTTCCCCAGCTGTATGTGTCTTCAAGCGTACAGAAACGCGTAGGGTATAATTTCTTATCTTCTTCCATATCTGGATTTGAAAAATGCTGTCATGAAACCTATGGCCCCTACTCCCACGAAGGTGAAAAGTATGTCCTGGAAACTGATGACCACCGGGTAGGCGAGCGGGGGATAGGTGCCTGGGACCTTGATCAGACCTGTGCTCTGCTGCAGCCAGGTCAGGGTCAGTCCCGCTACCAGTCCCACGAACATTCCAAGCAGGGATACCATCCAGCCTTCCAGAAGGAAGACGTCTGATATCTGGCGCCTGGTCGCGCCCATGGCCATGAGGCTTTCCATGTCCTCCTCCTTCTCGATCATGAGCATGGAGAGGGAGCCGAAAATATTGAATGCTATTATTATGATGACGAAGATCAGAATCATGTAGATCGCGAACTTCTCATATTTTATCATCTTGTAAACCTCAGGGTTCTGGAGGTATTTGTCCTTGAGTAAATACTCTCCCGGCAGCCCCGGTTTCCTGAGGAAGTTCCTTACGGCGCGCGGGCTGTTGTCCACCAGCCTTATCTCTATGCCGGAGAGCAGCTTTCTGTTGCCAATCAGGTCCTGCATCACGTCCAGAGGCAGTATCATCATATCCTTATTGCAGTTTACCAGGGCCGACGGCCACGCCTTGCTGTTGTTGAGCGAGGTGCTCGGGTTCATCATGGACAGAGGCCTGGATGCATCAGGGTAGTAGAGCTCCAATGCGTCATTGAAGTGCGGATGGATATGATGCTGATAGG
>JAGHUW010000099.1 GCA_018064625.1 Candidatus Cryptobacteroides equifaecalis
TGACTCTCAGGAACAGAATCATCAGGGCATCGGCCTTTGAATCCATGGGAAAGGATTTCAGTCCTACCCGGATGCTGAAGGATTACCATGTAAGCGTCGCAAAGGGAGGGGTTGGCATGACCAACCTTGCCTATGCCGCCGTCAACAGGGGAGCGATATCATTCAACAGCCAGATCTGGCTCAGGGAAGAGATAATCCCTGAACTAAGGGATATAGCCGATGCAGTGCATGCCGAGGGTGCAGCCATAGGCGTGCAGATAGGCCACTGCGGCAACATGACCCACTGGTCAACCGCAGGATGCTTCCCGGTGGGAGCGTCATACGGATTCAACATTTATTCACCGACCTTCGTGAGGGGCCTGCGCAGAAGCGAGATTGCAGGCATTGCCAAGGACTTCGGAAAGGCAGTGGAGATTGCCCACAGGGCCGGTTTCGATTCCGTGGAGATGCATGCCGGTCATGGCTATCTGGTATCCCAGTTCCTCTCTCCTTATACCAACCACCGTCACGATGAATACGGTGGCTCACTTGAGAACAGGATGAGGTTCATGAACATGTGTCTGGACGAGTGCAAGGAGAAGGCTTTGAAATACAATATGGCCCTCACCGTCAAGCATAACATGGAGGATGGCTTCAAGGGAGGGATACAGGTGCCCGAGTCCATAGAGATAGCGAAGGAGATACAGAGACACGGGGCTGATGCCATAGTGCTGTCCTCGGGTTTCGTGTCCAAGGCCCCTATGGCCGTAATGAGGGGAAAGATACCTACATGGACTATGGGTCATTACATGCCTCTCAAGTCCTGGCCGCAGAAGATAGTGGTGAGCCTTTTCGGCAACCTCATCATCAAGCAGTATGACTATGAGGAGTGCTTCTTCCTGGAGAATGCCAAGAAGTTCAGGGCCGCGCTGCCGGACATGCCGTTGATATACGTGGGCGGTCTGGTGTCCCGTCAGGGCATAGAGAGGGTTCTTGACGAGGGCTTCGAATGCGTGCAGATGGCCCGTGCCCTTGTGAACGACCCTTACTTTGTGGAGAAACTGCGCAACGGGGACATGAATACGAGAAGCGGCTGCGACCACCGCGACTATTGCATGGCCAGAATGTATTCGGATAAGATGATCTGTTGCCACAACTGCCCTGAAGAACTATCCCCGAGGATATGGAAAGAACTGAACAAGATAAAATGATGGAAGCGATAATAATCACCGGGGCGACCGGAAGCATGGGAGCCGTCGCCGCAAGGAAACTCAGCGCGCAGGGCATTCCCGTCATCCTTGCCTGCCGTGACCTCGTCAGGGGAAAGGCCCTGATGGATGAAATACTCGGGCAGACGCCATCGGCCCGGCTCGAACTGCTGGAACTTGACCTTTCCTCCCAGGCGCGGGTGAGGGCTTTCGTGGCGCAGATCGGAGACCGCAGGCTCGGCGGCATCTTCAACAATGCCGGGACCATGAACAGGCATTACACTCAGTCAGAGGATGGGTTCGAGCTGACGATGGCTGTGAACTATCTCAATGTGGCTCTGCTCACCAGATTGCTGGCGCCGAATTTCGTACCTGGTGCGCATGTGGTGAATATGGTCTCGATGACCACCAAAACGGCTACCCTTGACATGGACTGGAACTCGTACGGAAAGGAGAGATTCGGCCAGATTTCCACATACGGGAAAAGCAAGCTTGCAATGCTTTATTTCTCCATCGCCTTTGCCCGCAGATATCCGGAGTTTCACGTCAATGTGTCTGACCCGGGAATAGTCGACAGCAAGATAATAAGGCTGGACAGATGGTTCGACCCTCTCACGGACATGTTCTTCCGCCCTCTGATCAATACACCGGAGAAGGGTGCCATCCCTGCCCTGAGGGCTTTGGAGTCAGACAGCTCCCTCAATTATTTCGTCGGGAAGCGCAGCTACCGGATTCCGGACAGGTTCCTGAACTCGCCCATGGTGGACTCGCTGTGGGATCAGGCATCTTTCTTGTTGTCTTTGAATCAGGAATAGCTTATTTTTGTATACGATACATTAAGGAAAAAGGATGAAAGTACTCATTATAGATGACGAGCGTGCGATACGCAATTCCCTGGGCGAGATACTCGGGGATGAAGGATATGAGGTTGATACTGCCGAAGACGGAGCCGCAGGCCTGCAGATGGCGCAGAAGGATAAGTATGATGTGATTTTCTGCGACATCAAGATGCCGAAGATGGACGGTATGGAATTCCTGGACAAGGTCGTGGAGGAGGGGATAGAGAGTGCCGTGGTCATGATCTCAGGTCACGGAGACATAGAGACGGCGGTGGAGTGCATCAAGAAGGGAGCCTTCGATTTCATACAGAAACCGCTGGATCTCAATCGCATACTCATCACAATCAAGAATGCCACGGAAAAGGTCACTCTTTCCAGCCAGAACAAGATACTGAAGAAAAAGGTCTACGGCCAGCAGATGATAGGCTCCTCCGAGCCTATGGTCCGCATACACGAGATGATAGACAAGGTTGCCGGTACGGACGCCCGTGTGCTCATCATGGGACCTAACGGTTCAGGAAAGGAGCTTGTGGCACGCAGCCTTCACAACCAGAGTCACCGCAGTTCCATGCCGTACGTTGAGGTCAACTGCGCTGCCATTCCGTCCGAACTTATTGAAAGCGAGCTCTTCGGCCACGAAAAAGGCTCCTTCACATCGGCCATAAAGCAGCACAAGGGCGAGTTCGAGCAGGCCGAGGGCGGAACCCTCTTCCTTGACGAGATAGGCGACATGAGCCTTGCGGCGCAGGCCAAGGTGCTGCGCGTGCTGCAGGAGAGGAAACTTTCCCGTGTGGGGTCCGACAAGGACATAAACGTGGATGTGCGCGTGCTTGCCGCAACCAACAAGGATCTGCGGGAGGAGATAGGCAAGGGCAATTTCCGCGAGGACCTCTACCATCGTCTCAGCGTTATTGTCATCAACGTTCCTTCCCTTGACGAAAGGAAGGATGACATACCTGCGCTGCTGGACTATTTCGTGGAGCAGATAAGTTCCGAGAGCGGAATGCCGAAAAAGTCCTTCAGCCCGGAGTCTGTGAAAATGCTCCAGGCGAAGACCTGGCCCGGCAACATACGCGAGCTGCGAAATGTGGTGGAGCGCCTTCTGATTCTTGGCGATGACGTCATCACTCCGGCCAATATCGAAGATTACGTTCTGTAAAATATTTTATATATTTGTGAGTCTATGACCATACCAGACATTACAATTGCAATAGACGGCTATTCATCGACGGGCAAAAGTTCCTTCGCGAAACTTCTCGCCAGACGTTTCGGATTCACATATCTTGATTCCGGTGCCATGTACCGCGGTGTCACCCTTTTCGCTCAGGAAGAGGGCCTTATAAACAGGAGAAACATGGTGGACCCATCACTTGAACAGGCACTGAAAGACCTTGACCTGCATTTCGACGCCAACAACAGGACATACATGGGAGACAGATGCATAGAGCATCTCATACGATCCCTGGAGGTCGCTGCCCAGGTCAGCCCCATAGCCGCGATTCCATATGTGAGAAATTATGTGGATGACCGCCTGCATGCTTTCGCCAAAGGCGGGCGTGTGGTCATGGACGGGCGAGACATAGGCACCACCGTATTCCCTGATGCTGAACTCAAGATATTCATGACGGCATCCGAGGAGGTGCGTGCGCGCCGGCGTTATGATGAAATGGTAGCCAAGGGTGAGCATCCTGTCTTCGAGGAGGTTGTGAAGAACCTCAGGGAAAGGGATTACATAGATTCCCACAGGGAGACATCCCCTCTTGTGAGAGCGGCAGATGCCTTCGAACTCGATAATTCTGAAATGAGCCTTGACCAGGAGATAGCCTGGGTGCAGGGACTTATTCAGGGAAAGTTCTCCATCTTATGAGGATAGTCAGCATCGATCCGGCTTCAGGCTTCTGCGGAGGGGTGATACGCGCCATCAAGACAGCGGAGGATTACCTCGCCTCCCATGGGGGGACACTTCTTTCGCTGGGGGAGGTTGTGCATAATGAAGAGGAGCTTGCCAGGCTCGAATCGCTCGGACTTGTAACCATAAACAAGGACGCTCTTGGGAAGCAAAGTGGAGTATCTCCTCTTATGATAAGGGCGCATGGGGAACCTCCGCAGATGTATTCCATACTGTCCGAATACGGATATCAGATCATTGACTGTACCTGCCCTGTTGTGCTGAAACTTCAGAAGAGTATAAGGGAAGCTTCCGCCAAAGGCCGGATTGTCATCTTCGGAAAGAAGGGACATCCGGAGGTCCTTGGCCTTGTGGGACAGGTGGACGGCGGTGCCGTTGTTGTGGAAGGTATTTCGGAGATGCAGGAGGCTGTGCTGGCCGGTAAGGTGGACCTTGGGTCTCCGGTTCAGCTTTTTTCCCAGACCACGATGAGCCCGGAAGGTTATGCGGAACTTGCCGCCTTCCTGAGGGAGCGCTGCTCGGGCGATCTTGAGATACACGAGACCATATGCCAGCAGGTGGCCCACAGGCACAGGGATCTGACGGAGTTCGCGTCTTCGCACGATGTTGTGATATTCGTTTCCGGCCGCCACAGTTCCAATGGCAAGGTCCTGTGCGACCTCTGCCGTTCCGTCAATGAGAGAACTTACATGGTGAGCAGGGTTGAGGAATTGGATCCCGCCTGGTTCCAGCCTTCAGACAAGGTTGGCGTGAGCGGAGCCACTTCCACTCCCAAATGGCTGCTTGAGCAGATTGCCCGAACAATAGAGAAAATATGAGAAATATCAGAATAATCATTGCGACAGTCATCATGGCCGTCGCATCAGTGCCTGCTTTTGCAGGAAAAATCGTTACCGAGAAGATTCAGAGTGCAATACTCTCTGCGGAGGTGGCTTACAATGTCTATCTTCCTGATGGTTACAGCAGTGAGAACCATTATCCTGTGATCTATCTTCTCCATGGTCTGTCAGATGACTACAGGGCATGGGACATAAAGGGTAACATGAAGCTCGTTGCGGACGAACTCATGGCATCAGGCGAGTGCGTGCCTGCCGTGATTGTCATGCCCAATGCCGGTGGCCCTGACACGGCGAATATGTGGAATGGCTATTTCAATATGCCGAGCTGGAGCTATGAGGATTTCTTTTTCAATGAGTTCATGCCTGCCGTGGAGGCTAAACTCAATGCCGGAGGCTGCAAGGGTCAGCGTGCCGTGATGGGTCTTTCCATGGGCGGCGGCGGAAGCACGGTTTATTGCCAGAGGCACCCTGAATGCTTCTCATCATGCTATGCCATGAGTGCCTGGCTGGACAATGACAAGGACAATGTGCGCCCTCATAAGGATAAGGACAAACTCTACTACGTGACCAAGGCGGTGTGCGAACGTTCGGCCCTGGCATTCGTGGAAAATGCCGACGAAGCCACTGTGGCTCAGCTCAGAACGGTGAAGTGGTTCTTCGACTGCGGAGACGATGACTTCCTCTTCGACCAGTCCGTGCGCATGCATCAGCTGATGAGGGGAAAGAGGGTCAAAAGCGAACTCAGAATACGCAACGGAGTGCACAATTGGGAGTACTGGCATACCGCCCTGCGCATGTCCCTGCCGTTCGCATCAAGGAATTTCTCCGGGAAATAGGACGGTTCGGATTTGCAGAAATTCCCTTATTTGATTAAATTTGCCTGATTTTCAAGAAATAATCTATTAAATATACAATTTTATGGCAACAACAGCTGATTTTAAGAACGGTCTTTATCTCAAGTACAACGACAAGCCATGCATGATCGTATGGTTCCAGCACGTAAAACCTGGAAAGGGCCCTGCTTTCGTAAAGACAAAGCTCCGCAACCTTGAGAACGGACGCATCCTTGAGAATACTTTCACCGCTGGTGCAAAGATTGAGACTATCGACGTTGAGCGTCGTCCATATCAGTTCCTCTATGCAGAGGAGGACGGTTTCAACTTCATGCATGAGGAGACATACGAGCAGATCAAACTCCCTAAGGAGGTTGTTGACAACTCAGATCTCATGAAGGAGGGACAGCACGTGGAGATGATGTTCGTCACAGGTGACGAGGAGCGCTGCCTTACCTGCGAGCTTCCTACATACGTAACTCTTGAGGTTACATATTCAGAGCCTGCAGTAAAGGGTAACACCGCATCTACCTCAGCTCTCAAGGAAGTTACCCTCGAGACTGGTGCAAAGATCATGGTGCCTCTCTTCATCGAGACAGGTGAGGTCATCACAGTCAACACCACAGACCGCTCTTACGGCCAGAGAGTCTAAGACCGCGACTTTCCTCTCGGAGCTCAATGCTTCCGTGAAGGATGTGATTGCAAACAGCCGCCCCGAGGAACTTGTTTCCGGTAGGGGCGTTGTTGTCTAAGCCCTCTTTATGCTCAGCTGCTGGATGCGGTAGGTCCCGCCCTGCAGGCTGACGAAGATGGTTACATGGAATCTCTCACCCCCTGCGTGGAGTTCGCCCACTGCATACTTCATAGTGGCTCTGCCTGCTGTATGCGTGATGGTGAAGCTGCGCGGGGTGTATGATTCAAAGAAGGTCTGGAGAATCTGCTTTGCCTGGGACTTGCTTGCGGAGCCCTCCTGAGAGATGATGGACATGTCAAGATTGTCCGCGAACCATGCCGACAGAGCTTCCGTGTTTCCCTGTGCCAGATATTTCGCTATTGGTGTGAATACATCATCCGCCTG
>JAGHUW010000029.1 GCA_018064625.1 Candidatus Cryptobacteroides equifaecalis
TTCCTATGTGTTCTCAACGGAGCCATCATGTTCATGGCGGGAATAATGAAAAGAGTCAACTTCCCGGCCAATCTCGTATCCATCAAGGCTAGTTCCTACATAGGCGTTTCCTCTACCGGAGACGTAAGGCTTGGGGGGCTTACCAGCAGCGTAAAGGGAAAGAAGGTCATTGTATTCGAGGATATCGTCGATACAGGAAACACCGTGATGGCCCTCAAGAAATATCTTCTGGACGAAGGTGCAGCCGATGTCCGCATCTGCACCATGCTTCTTAAACCAGAAGTGTACAAGCAGCCCCAGAAAATCGACTACGTGGGGGCTGAGATTCCGAATGAATTCATAGTGGGCTACGGTCTGGACTATGATGAACTCGGAAGAAACCTTAACGAAATCTATATTTTAGAGCGATGAAGTATTATATTCTTTTCGGGCCTCCGGGAGCCGGCAAAGGCACCCAGGCCGCACCACTTTCAAAAGAGTACAATCTCTGCCACCTTTCAACAGGATCCCTGCTCCGTGCAGAGATAGCTGCAGGCACTGAACTTGGCATGAAGGCCAAGACTCTCATTGATGCCGGAAACTTTGTACCAGACGAGGTGGTCGAGGGTATGATAGAAAGCAAATTCAACACGGTGAAGGATGTGGAAGGGTTCATCCTTGACGGTTTCCCACGCACCATCTCCCAGGCTGAAGACCTTGAGAAGATGCTAGCAGCGCGCGGCGAGGAAGTGACAGCAGTCATCTCCCTCATGATTCCGGACAGCCTCATAAGGGAAAGGATCAAGCACAGAGCCACGATAGAGGGCCGTGCCGATGACGCCAACGACGATACCATCACCAACAGAATCCAGACCTACCACGCAAAGACAGAGGCCCTCATCAACTTCTACAAGGAAAAGGGCAAGTACATAGAGGTCGACGGCGACGGAGGTCCCGGCCAGGAAGGGATCGACAAGGTTACGGAAAGAATCAGGAAAGTCCTCGCCTGAGCCGATGGAAAAAATTATAAATCAAGAGTTTGGCGGAGAGAGACCTCTCTACCATAAGGCGGACTTAGTCCTTGAAAACGTTACCATTCATAAAGGTGAATCGTCTATCAAGGAATGCCGTAACGTGGACGCCGTGAACTGTCGCTTCGAAGGCAAATATGTCTTCTGGTGCTGCGACGGCTTCCGCGTGGCAGACAGTCTCTTCACGGAAGGCGCACGCTCCTCCCTCTGGCATTCCACGGGATGTGAGCTGCGTGACTGCATGGTTGAAGCACCCAAGATGTTCCGCGAGTCTGACGGGATAAAACTCAGCAAGGTAAAGTTCAGCAATGCCCAGGAAACATTCTGGAACTGCAGGAACATTGAAATTGAGGACGTTGATGTCGAGAACGGAGACTATATCTTCGAGTGGTGCGAGAATGTGAAGGTTAAAAACCTGAAACTCAACGGCAACTATTCCTTCCAGCACGCAAAGAATGTGGAGATATGGGATTCGGACCTGCAGAGCAAGGACGCCCTCTGGGAGACCGAGAACATCACCGTATACAACTCCTTCATAAACGGAGAATATCTTGCCTGGCATTCGAAGAATGTCCGCCTTGTAAACTGCCGCATAGGCGGAGAGCAGGCACTCTGCTACGCCGACGGGCTTATTCTCGAGAACTGCACATTCGAGCCTGATGTGAATCTCGCGTTCGAATATTCAGACGTGAAGGCAACCATAAATGGCGACGTGGTTTCCATCAAGAACCCTCGCACAGGATATATTACTGTTAACGGACACATAGGGGAAATCATTCTCAATGAGGATATCAAAGCCCCGGGAGACTGTGTCATAAAATCTGAAAGATAATGAAAAGAGCTATTCTGATCATGGCCATGGCAATCCTGGCCATAAATGCGTCCGCAGGCAACGACGAAGGTGAAGTCGCTGCGGCAGAGAAGGCCCCGAAGGCCAAGGTGGAAAAGAAGACCATCGTGAAGAAAGGCTGGAACCTCGGCCCTCTGCCCGTGGTTGCATACGACGCCGACAAGGGTTTCCAGTACGGAGCCATACTTCAGCTTTTCAACTACGGAGACGGAAGCAACTACCCTAACTACAACTCCAAGATATACATGGAGGCATCCTTCTTCACAAAGGGTTCGCAGCTCTACCAGCTCCGTTATGACAACAAGACCCTCATCCC
>JAGHUW010000079.1 GCA_018064625.1 Candidatus Cryptobacteroides equifaecalis
ATAGTCTCAGGATTGCATTCACCTTCCTCATGCACCCTCTGGAGCGGAAGAGCTATGCATACATAATCATATATGTCCTGACTGAAGTCCAAATCCTCACCATCAGTCACATAGCCGTCTTCAAAGGAGGTGCTGACGGGTATCTCCAGATTCTCAAGGCACCGGTCGCAGGCTACGGTGACGGTGCCGTCTATGTAGCACTCCGCGTCAACCGTGACTCCATGGTTGTTGAGAATCAGTTCGATATCCAGATCTGCATCCAGAATCTCTGAATTTTCAAAAATTCCAAAGAACTCCGCATCCGCATGCCAGTCATAGTGGCTTTCTCCGGATGCCAATCCAATAAGATTAACTATAAAGGGTTGCAAAGTTAGTAAATAATTTTCTAATTTCAATCCTCGTTGTCACTATTTCTTTTACGTGCAAGAGGATCGAGCAAAATTTTACGTATTCTCATTGCGTGAGGTGTTACCTCTACGAGCTCATCTTCCTGAATATATTCGAGTGCCTCCTCGAGGGAGAACTTGATTGCAGGAGGCAGGACAATCTTCTCATCTGAACCTGCTGCACGCACGTTGGAGAGTTTCTTTGTCTTGCAGATGTTTATGTTGAGGTCCCTCTCTCTGGTGTGCTCTCCCACGACCTGTCCGCCGTAGATAGGCTCACCCGGCTCCACGAAGAAACGTCCGCGGTCAAGGAGCTTGTTCATGGAGTAGGCAATGGACTCACCGGTCTCGAGTGAAACGAGTGAGCCGTTGCTCCTGCGCTCAATCTCGCCCTTGTAAGGCTGATAGTCCTTGAATCTATGCGCTACCACTGCCTCACCCTGTGATGCGGTGAGAAGGTTGGAGCGGAGTCCCATGAGTCCGCGGGTAGGGATCTCGAACTCCAGGAGAGTGCGGTCTCCGCGAGGCTCCATGCGTATGAGGGCGCCCTTGCGGCGTGTGGAGATCTCTATGGCTGCGCCTACGAATTCCTCAGGAACCTCGATGGAGAGTTCCTCGATAGGCTCGCAGCGCTGTCCGCCTATGGTCTTGTCCAGCACCTTAGGCTGACCTACCTGAAGCTCGAAGCCTTCGCGCCTCATAGTCTCTATGAGCACGGAGAGGTGAAGGACGCCACGTCCGAACACCACGAACGAGTCTGCCGTGAGGCCCGGTTTCACCCTGAGCGCGAGGTTTTTCTCGAGCTCCTTGTCAAGACGCTCCTTGATATGGCGTGAGGTTACGAACTTTCCGTCCTTTCCGAAGAATGGTGAGTTGTTGATGGTGAAGAGCATGCTCATGGTAGGCTCGTCGATCGCGATAGGAGGTAGTGCCTCAGGGTTTTCGAAATCCGCGATGGTGTCTCCGATCTCGAATCCGTCGATTCCCACGACTGCGCAGATATCTCCGCACTGAACATCGTCCACATTGGCCTTGCCCAGGCCTTCAAATACCATCAGCTGCTTGATTTTCTGCTTCTGGATCACGTCATAGCGCTTGCACAGGCTGATAGGCTGGCCGGTGCGCAGGCTGCCGCGGGTTACCCTTCCCACTGCTATTCGTCCCACGTAAGGGGAGTACTCGAGGGATGAGATGAGGAGCTGAGGGGTTCCTTCCACCACCGCAGGTGCAGGTACTTCCTCAAGTATGGTATCCAGAAGTGCGGTTATGTTGTCTGTAGGTTTCTTCCAGTCAAGAGACATCCAACCCTGCTTTGCAGATCCGTAGACGGTCTTGAAGTCCAGCTGCTCCTCTGTTGCGTTGAGGTTGAACATGAGGTCGAACACCTCCTCCTGAACCTCGTCCGGGCGGCAGTTCGGCTTGTCCACCTTGTTGATGACCACGATAGGCTTCTTGCCCATCTGGATGGCCTTCTGCAGCACGAATCTTGTCTGCGGCATGCAGCCCTCGAATGCGTCCACGAGCAGGAGCACTCCGTCCGCCATGTTCAGGACCCTTTCCACCTCTCCTCCGAAGTCGCTATGTCCCGGGGTGTCTATGATGTTGATCTTTACATCCTTGTAGATTACGGATACGTTCTTGGCGAGGATGGTGATACCGCGCTCGCGCTCCAGGTCGTTGTTGTCAAGGATCAGTTGGCCCAGATTTTCCGGCTGACGCACGAGGTTGGCCTGATAAATCATCCTGTCCACGAGGGTCGTCTTGCCATGGTCTACGTGGGCGATGATCGCTATGTTTCTTATTTCCTTCATATTCACTGCGTAAAAACTTACAAATTTACAAAATAATGCGAAAAACTGAAAAAGTATTATCTTTGTATGTTATGAGAATCCGGCTTTTTTCATACCTTATGGCAACACTGCTGCTTGCGTGCTCCTGCTCGAGGCAGGGCGCGGACAGGGAACTGAGCCCCATGCTGAGGGCGGTACCCTCTGATGCAGTGGTAGTTGCGTCTTACGATTCGGCCTCGGACATGCTGGAGTCCCTTCTTCCGGAGGGGGATGTCCTGCGCAGGCTGGAGCTGGGTTCCCTCTCTCGCCGCAAGGCGACGCTTTCCTACTGCTACGCACGCAGCCTGACTGCCCTGCTGGCCGTCGATGCCGGAAAGGGCGCGTCGGACAGTCTTGCCAGGATACGCCCTCTGATGAGGCAGGCCGATTCCCTCGGCCTTCATCCGAGCCTTGCGAAGTCTTCCCCGGAAGACAGCCGCAGCATCCTGCTGATGAGCAGGTCCCAGACCCTGGTCGATGAGGCTATGAGGCATCTGGCCGAGGGCTCCTCAATCTTTGACGCCAGCGGCTTCGAGGCCTCGGCCCGAAAGGCTTCCTCGGCAGACTTCCTTGCCCTGCGAAACCAGGCGGCCGCGCGCTGGTTCCCATCGGCCCAGGCTCCGGTGGAAAGGAAGAGAAGCGTGGCGCTGATGCGCAAGCTGGCCGACTGGACAGTTCTCAGCGACAAGGGGGATGACTGCTTCGAGCTAGGCTTCGAGCCGGAAGATTCGGCCCCTTGCTTCAGCACTCTCCTCAGGAGCCTTGCAGAAGAGCCGCTGAAGGTTTACGAGGCCGTGGGGGACAGCGTCGATTTCTGTCTTTCGATCGCTGCCGGGGCGGAGAGATTCCGTCCGGCCTACGAGCAATGGCTGGACGCCAATATGGCGCTGACATCGTACAGACGTGCGCTGGAGGCCCTCAGGAAGCAGAGTTCAAAGGATCCGCTCGCCTGGGAAAGGGAGCAGGACGTCAGGGAAGTGGCTCTGACCTTCATCGACGGGAAGGCTGTCTGCCTCATCCGCCACGGAAAGAAAAGCGACGTGAGCGAGGTGGTGGAGAATCCATACCGGGGCTTCCTTCCTGCATTATACGGAAACATTTTCAGCTGTGACGACGCCTTCTGCTGCCGCAAGGGCG
>JAGHUW010000040.1 GCA_018064625.1 Candidatus Cryptobacteroides equifaecalis
ACCGGGTCGGACGAACCTCTGGTATACCGGTTGTGGCGCCAGCTGCACCGCCGGGTATCCACGTTCGGTCAGGATAAGCGCTGAAAGCATCTAAGCGCGAAGCCGTCTCCGAGATGAGACTTCCCTCAGGGTCGTGGGAGACTACCACGTTGATAGGCAGGAGATGTAAGGCCAGCAATGGTTTCAGTCGACCTGTACTAATAGCCCGAGATCTTTTAAGTATGCAAGCTACTTTCTTTGCGCACACGAATCTCTCTCAAGTAAAATACTGCGGTGGCTATATCAGTGGGGATCCACCTCTTACCATTCCGAACAGAGAAGTTAAGCCCACCCAAGCCGATGGTACTGCTACACCAAGTGGGAGAGTAGGTCGCCGCCGCTTTTCGAACACCCGTGCATCACAATAGATGCGCGGGTGTTTTTTTTACCTCCCCGCCAGCGGAGAGGTAAAACAAGCTGTTCGGTGTATTCTATTCTGCAGGCTTAAAGTTCTTCCTTTATGTTATAGCTGTTTCTTTCGTTCGAAGAGCGTGCGATCATCTCTCCGATAAAACCGGCGAGGAAAAGGATCACACCCAATATGACAGCCATCAAAGCCAGATAGAAGCCTGGCTGATCGGTTACGGCTCTGTATTTGAGCCCTTGTGACTGGAGAACGAGTTTTTCGATTATTATCCAGCAGGTAAGCACGAAGCCGACCAAGAACATGAAGATGCCGCTGTATCCGAAGAAATGCATCGGCCTCTTTCCAAAGGTGCTGAGGAACCACAGAGACTGCAGGTCGAGAAAACCGTTGATGAAACGTTCCATTCCGAATTTGCTCGTTCCGTATTTCCTTTTCTGGTGATGCACGCGTTTCTCACCTATCCTGGTGTAACCGGCATTCTTTGCGAGGTAAGGGATGTATCTGTGCATCTCTCCGTAAACCTCTATGCTTTTTACAACCTCTTTTCTGTAGGCTTTCAGGCCGCAGTTCATGTCATGCAGCTTGATGCCTGTGATCATTCTTGCCGTGGCGTTGTAGAGTTTTGACGGAAGGTTCTTGGTCAACTTGTTGTCTTTCCTGTTCTGCTTCCATCCGGATACCAGGTCATAGCCTTCGTTCACTATCATGGAGTACATTTCCGGCAGTTCCTCCGGAGAATCCTGAAGGTCTGCGTCCATGGTGAAGACCACCTCTCCCTGCGCTTTCTCGAATCCGCAGTAAAGAGCCGCTGACTTTCCGTAGTTTCTTCTGAAGCAGATTCCGTGGATGGCACTGTCCTTTGCAGAGAGTTCTTTTATAGCATCCCAGCTTCCGTCCTTGCTTCCGTCATCAACTATGATCACTTCATAGCTGAATCCGTTTTTGTCCATCACGCTCTTTATCCATGAAGTGAGTTCGGGAAGGGATTCCTTCTCGTTGTAAGCTGGAACTATTATCGATATATCCATGATTATTCTTCTGTTTTACCTCCCTCGAAAGGGTTTCTTGAAGGAATGTTTCTTGAAAGTATTGCCGAGAGTACTATCCCGAAGATGCTGCAGTAGAATAGATTCGTTATTGTTGTTATCACAGGCATCTTCGGCATCATCCTTTCCATCTGGGAAAGTGTGTTGGCATCAATGAGAGGCATTTCCTTCATCGCCTCCATTGCCTGCTCGAGCATTCCCGGTGCTATGAACTGCATGTATGCAAGATATGCAGCCGAATACACGACTGCCGAAAGCATTCCTGTGAGTGCTCCGAACCTGAAGGTGTCCGAATTGTCAGCATCAGGGTTGGCTTCACTGAACCGGGTCATGAAGGTCTGCATGAGTTTGATGCATGCGTAGAACTTGGCTGCCCATAGCGCAAGGGACATCATGCTTGTGAGCATGGCCAGCGCCACGTTCTCGGTCTGACATTTCCCCAGCAGCCAGTTTGCTGCCATATATAGTATGCTGACTCCTCCGAGTACGAGCCCGGCATTTCCGGCCTCTGTCCAAATAGATTTCTTATCTTCCATAAATCGTTACAAAGATAGAAAATTTTCCTATCTTTGCAGACTTGATAATTGTTTGCGAATAATATAATTAAATATAAATATGTTGACTATTGCATTTACAGACGGTTCCATCCGTCCATGGGATGATGCGGAGACCAGAAAAATCTTCTGGCACTCTTCCGCACACCTTATGGCGGAGGCTCTCGAGGCCCTGTATCCAGGTGTGAAGTTCTGGGTAGGACCTGCGGTTGAGAACGGTTTCTATTATGATGTTGACCTTGGCGGCCAGCAGATTTCCGAGGATGATTTCAAGAAGATCGAGGCCAAGATGACTGAGCTCGCAAAGTCAAAGGAGACCTTCGAGCGCTCTGAGGTGTCCAAGGATGAGGCTCTCAAATACTTTACGGAGAAGGGAGACCAGTACAAGTGTGACCTGATCAGCCGCCTTGATGACGGAACCATCTCCTTCTACAAGAATGGTAATTTCACAGACCTTTGTCGCGGACCTCACGTGAAGCACTCTGATGACATCAAGGCCATCAAGCTTCTTTCCATCGCCGGCGCATACTGGAAGGGTGACCAGAATCTCCAGCAGCTTACCCGTATCTACGGTATAACCTTCCCTAAGAAGGCCATGCTCGACGAGTACCTCGCAGTGCTCGAGGAGGCCAAGAAGCGCGACCACCGCAAGATAGGTAAGGAAATGGAACTCTTCACCTTCTCTTCAAGGGTTGGTATGGGTCTTCCTATGTGGTTGCCTCGCGGCGCCCAGATGAGGTTCACCCTCGAGACCTTCCTCCGCAAGAAGCAGGCTGAACTCGGCTACCTTCCGGTAGTCACCCCTCACATCGGTGGAAAGGACCTCTATGTCACCTCAGGTCACTATGCAAAATACGGCAAGGATTCATTCCAGCCTATCCATACACCACAGGAAGGGGAGGAGTACCTCCTCAAGCCTATGAACTGCCCTCATCACTGTGAGATCTTCCGCAGCAGCCCTCGTTCTTACAAGGATCTGCCGCTCAGATTCGCAGAGTTCGGTACCGTTTACCGCTACGAGCAGAGTGGTGAGCTCCATGGACTTACACGTGTACGCGGATTTACCCAGGATGATGCCCACCTCTTCTGCCGTCCTGACCAGGTTCAGGAGGAGTTCGAGAAGGTTATCGACCTCATCCTCTATGTATTCAAGACTCTCAAGATGACCGATTACATGGCTCAGGTATCACTCCGTGACCCAGAGAACAAGACAAAGTACATCGGGTCTGACGAGAACTGGGAGAAGGCACAGCAGGCCATCATCGATGCGGCTGCAAAGAAGGGACTCAAGACCGTTGTGGAGACTGGAGAGGCTGCATTCTACGGCCCTAAACTCGACTTCATGGTAAAGGATGCCCTTGGCCGCCAGTGGCAGCTCGGAACCATCCAGGTGGACTACAACCTTCCTGAGCGTTTCCAGCTCGAGTTCACTGATGCGGACGGCAGCAAGCAGCGTCCTGTCATGATACACAGGGCACCGTTCGGATCCATCGAGCGCTTCACTGCTGTTGTTCTTGAGCATACTGCGGGTCACCTGCCTCTCTGGCTTGCTCCGGATCAGGTCAAAGTGCTGCCAGTCAGTGAAAAATATGCTGATTATGCAGAAAAAGTTTGTAGTTTGCTGAAAAATTCCGAAATTCGCAGTTCTGTAGACTCTCGCAACGAGACGCTCGGAAAGAGAATACGTGATATATCTCTTCTCAGAGTGCCTGTGCTTGCGATTGTCGGTGAACAGGAGGTCGCAGACGGAACAGTCTCTGTCCGCAGGGAAGGTACCAATGTTGGTACCATGTCTGTCGAGGACTTCGTAAAATATATTAATTCAGCAGTTGCTGAGGAACTTAAAAATTAGGAGGAACGTACTATCGCTGGTCCTTTCAAACCGAAGCCTTCGGGTTTCAAACCGGGCGGTCGCAGACCGAACCCTCGTCAGATGCAGCAGAATCGTGACGAGAATGAGCTTAACATCAATGAGCAGATAACTGCTCAGCAGGTGCGTCTTGTCGGGGAGAACATCCCTGAACCGGGAGTGTATCCACTTTCAAAAGCCCTGCAGATGGCTGATGAGCTTGAACTTGATCTCGTTGAGATCAGCGCCAAGGCAGATCCTCCTGTGTGCAAGATACTTGATTACCAGAAGTATCTCTATCAGCAGAAGAAGAAGGCCAAGGAGATGAAATCCAACGCGGCCAAGGTCGTAGTCAAGGAGATCAGATTCGGTCCCAATACCGATGAACATGACTTCCAGTTCAAGATGAAGCATGCTCAGGAATTCCTTCAGGAGGGATCCAAGGTAAAGGCGACGATCTTCTTCCGTGGACGTTCCATCATGTTCAAGGACCAGGGAGAGAAACAGCTTCTCAGGTTCGCAGTGGAACTCGAGGAATTTGGAAAGGCAGAGAACATGCCTGTACTCGAGGGAAAGAGAATGACCATGATGATCGCCCCTAATAAAAAGAAATAATCCGCGTGTGCGGAATATGTTTAATAACTTTAATTTTAACTAACAATGGCAAAGCTTAAATCGAATTCCGGTGCCAAAAAGCGTTTCACGCTTACCGGATCGGGCAAAATCAAGAGGAAGCATGCTTACCACAGCCACATCCTCACAAAGAAGACCAAAAAACGTAAGAGAAATCTTGACCACTTCGCTCTCCTTGAGAAAGTTGATTACGGTCGCGTAAAAGAAATGTTGGTTCTTTAAAAAAGTAGAATTATGCCTAGATCAGTCAACTCTGTAGCCTCAAGGGCTCGCCGCAAGAAGATTCTCAAAAGAACCCGCGGTAACTTTCTCGCAAGAAAGAATGTTTGGACAGTAGCTAAGAACACCTACGAAAAAGGTCTTACCTACGCTTATCGTGACCGTAAAGCCAAGAAGCGCAATTTCCGCGCTCTCTGGATTCAGCGTATCAACGCTGCTGCACGTCAGTACGGTATGTCTTACTCACAGTTTATGGGCAAACTCGGAAAGCAGAACATCGGTCTCAACCGCAAGGTTCTCGCTGACCTCGCCATGAATAATCCTAAGGCATTTGAAGCTATCATAAATTCTGTAAAATAATTGGAAGGTGGCCAGAAGAAAGTTCCGCACAAAAAGCAAACTGCTGAACTGGGTATTGGATTGGCTTGATGCAATACTCTTCGCCGTTGTGGTCGTCACTCTGGTGAATACATTCTGGTTCCAAGCTTTTAAGATACCATCTTCCTCCATGGAGAGCAGCCTCTATACTGGAGACCATCTCTTCGTGAGCAAATTGACATACGGCCCGAGGTTGCCACAGACCCCTCTGACCATCCCTTTCACTCACAATGTGATATTCGGAAAGGAATCCTACTCTACCGCAGTGCAGTGGAAATACAGGAGACTCCCCGGATTCAGGGATGTAAGGAAAGGAGATTGCGTGGTTTTCAACTTCCCTAACGGGGATACGGTCCTTGTCAACAATCCTGCAGCGGATTATCATTTCTGCAGAAGGTATTTCGGCGATGAAGCGCTGAACCGTCTCGGAGAGATCCGCGTAAGGCCGATGGACAAGAAGGACCACTACGTGAAAAGATGTGTGGCAGCAGCCGGGGACACTCTTGAGGTAAGGGACGGACTTGTGTGGGTGAATGGAGAGCAGCAGACCGTATGGCCGGGAGTTCAGCTGAACTACACGGTCAGGACAAGCGGTCAGAGACTCAACCCGAAGACTTTGTCCAAAATGGGACTGAACCCTGAGGAACTGTACTTCGACCCTTCACTGCCAGGATACGTGCAGATGAGCCTCACGGCTGAAATGCTTGAGCAGATAAGCGCAATGCCTTCTGTTGTCAGTGTGGAAGCCGAGATGGAGACAGAACCATCGAGTGTCGAAATTTTCCCGTTCTCCAGCGATTACGCATGGACAAGGGATTATTTCGGGCCACTCTGGATTCCTGAAAAGGGAGCCACAGTGAAGCTTGACAGTCTCAACCTCCCTCTTTATGAGAGATTGATAAGGGACTATGAGCATGAGGATGTAGCCAAGGCGCTTGAGGAAGGTCAGTATACCTTCAAACAGAATTACTACTTTATGATGGGAGACAACAGGCACAATTCCCTGGATTCAAGATACTGGGGCTTCGTTCCTGAAGATCACATAGTCGGAAGACCGGTGGTCGTTTGGCTCTCGACGGACAACGGAAAGGGATTTCCTTCCAATATCAGATGGAAACGTTTCCTGAAGTTCGTATAGGATTCAACAAACAGATTATTAAAAATTAAAAACAAAGCAATATGGCAAAAGTTTGTCAAATTACAGGTAGAAAGAGAATGAAAGGCAACAACGTTGCCCATTCCAAGACACGCACAAAGCGTGACTTCTCTGTAAACCTCAAGAACAAGCGCTTCTGGAGCGAGGAGGAGCAGAGATATGTTACCCTCAAGGTATCTTGCAAGGGTATGAGAATCATCGAGAAGAATGGCCTCGAGGCTACTCTTCGTGATGCTCAGAAGAAAGGATTTGTTAACCTTGTTTAAAGTTTAGAATTATGGCAAAGAAAGCAAAAGGAAACAGGGTGCAGGTCATCCTTGAGTGCACAGAGCAGAAAGAGAGCGGTGTACCTGGAATGTCTCGTTACATTACCACAAAGAACAAGAAGAACACTCCTGAAAGACTTGAGCGTAAGAAGTACAATCCTTACCTCAAGAAGGTAACTGTTCATCGTGAAATCAAATAATTAAGAAAGGAGATTAGATTATGGCAAAGAAAGCCGTCGCAACATTCGCAGCAAAGGCCGGTGCTAAGAGCATGGTCAAGTGCATCCGTATGGAGAAGTCTCCTAAGACAGGTGCTTATGTTTTCACAGAGCAGCTTGTAGAGGAGGCAAAGGCTAAGGAGTTCTTCGCAGCAAAGAAGTAATTCCTTTTAGTTAGAAAAGAAGGGGTTCTGCGTTGCAGGACCCCTCTTTTTTGATTATATTTGTAGTCTATGGCCATTAGTTTCTTTCAGAGGATTTCCAGGGCGGTCATCGGCAAGTCTCAGGTCGATGACAATATACTTGACGCCATGGAGGAAGCTCTCATAGAGTCTGATATGGGAGTGGATACCTGTCTCAAGATTATTGACAATCTTGAGGACAGGGTTTCAAGGGACAAATACGTTTCCCATGACGAACTCATGGGATATCTCCGTGAGGAGATTTCCTCCCTTATGGAGGATGTGCCTCAGGCCGGCGACTATGATGACAGGAAACCGTACGTCGTTCTGGTAGTGGGCGTCAATGGCGTGGGCAAGACCACGACCATAGGCAAGCTTGCCAACTATTACCGCAAGCAGGGAAAGAAGGTGCTTCTCGGTGCCGCGGATACCTTCCGCGCAGCGGCTGTGGATCAGCTTACCATCTGGGCCGAGCGTGCCGGGGTGGACATAGTCAAGCAGTCAATGGGATCCGATCCCGCTTCCGTCGCTTTTGACTCTGTGCAGGCCGCGGTGTCACGTGGCGCGGATGTTGTGCTCATTGACACGGCTGGTCGTCTTCATAACAGGATAGACCTCATGAATGAGCTCACAAAGATAAGAAATGTGATCAGGAAGGTCGTCCCTGACGGACCGCATGATGTCCTGCTTGTCCTGGATGCATCCACAGGCCAGAATGCTTTCCAGCAGGCCCGCGAGTTCTCCAGGGCTACGGATATCACTTCCGTTGCCGTCACCAAGCTGGATGGAACCGCAAAGGGCGGTGTGGTGGTAGGCATTTCGGACCAGTTCCACATACCTGTCAAGTTCATAGGTACGGGAGAGGGGATCGACGATATTCAGAAATTCGACAAGGGCAGCTTTGTGGAGTCGCTCTTCAATGCAGATAATTTAAAATAAGAGATATATGAAGCTTTCTTACAATTGGCTTAAGGATTACCTGGTCTGTGACCTGTCCGCTCAGCAGATTGCTGATGCCATGACATCCATAGGAATCGAGGTAGACGGTGTGGAGGAGCAGGAACAGATTCCTGGAGGCCTCGCAGGTGTTGTAGTCGCTAAGGTTGTGGAGTGTGGCAATCATCCGGATTCCGACCATCTCCATATCACTAAGGTTGACAACGGTTCAGGCGAACTTCTTACCGTAGTCTGCGGTGCCCCTAACGTTGCAGCAGGACAGAAGGTGCTTTTCGCCCAGATAGGTTCTGTCCTTCCGGGGGATTTCAAGATCAAGAAGTCAAAGATCCGTGGCGTGGAGTCTTTCGGTATGATTTGCGCCGAGGATGAACTCGGTATCGGCACAAGTCACGACGGAATCATGGTCCTTCCTGAGGACGCCGTCATCGGCACTTCCGCCAAGGAATACCTCAAGCTCGGCACAGAGGCTGTCATCGAGTATGAGATCACCGCGAACAGGGTCGATGCCGCTTCCCACTGGGGAGTTGCCCGCGACCTCTATGCATATCTTCGTCTGAACGGCATCCCTTGCGAACTCAGGAATCCTGTGGATGCATGCCCTGAGCTTCCTATGGCGAGCGGCGAGGCTGGCCTTAAGATCGATGTCCAGGACTTTGGCGGAGCTCCGAGATACACCGGCGTCACCATCAAAGGCGTGAAGGTGGGACCTTCCCCGGAGTGGCTTCAGAACAGGCTCAATGCCATCGGCTCGCGCCCTATCAACAATATCGTCGATATTTCCAACTTCGTCCTCTTCGAGCTTGGACAGCCGCTGCATACCTTCGACGCTGCCAAGGTGAGCGGAGGATGCGTCATAGTGCGCAGGGCTGGCGAAGGCGAGCTCATCAAGACCCTTGACGGCGTGGACCACAAGCTGGCGGCATCTGATATGGTTATTGCCAATGCCGACGGCCCAATGTGCATTGCGGGCGTGTTCGGCGGCGAGGACAGCGGCGTGACTGAGTCCACCGTGGACCTCTTCATCGAGAGTGCCTACTTCGACCCTGCGTCGATCCGCAAGACTTCGAAGAGCCAGGGCCTTCAGACAGACGCTTCTTTCCGCTATGAGAGAGGTGCCGACCCTTCCATCACCCTTGCAGCCCTCAGACGCGCTGTCGCCCTCGTGCTCGAGTGCGCGGGTGGCGAGATTGCAGGCGGAGCCCATGAGCTTTACCCGACTCCTGTGGAGAAGAAGGAGATAGCGCTGGATTACAACTCCATCGAGGAGTTCATAGGCAAGAAGATAGGTCATGAGACCATCGAGAACATCCTTACCTGGCTCGGATACGAGTTCAAGGAGAAGTGCGACGCAGGCGCTGTGGTGCTTGCCCCTACATACATGGTTGACGTTTACCGCCAGTGCGATGTTGTGGAGGAGATTCTCAGAATCTACGGTTACAACAACATAGAGCTGCCTCACCACATGAAGATGTCCGTGAACGCAACCCCTAAGCCGGAGCCTGAGTCTCTCAGGAACGGCATATCCAATTTCTTGGCAGCCAATGGTTTCGTGGAGACCATGAACAACTCTCTCACCAAGGGAGATTACTACAGCGGCCTTGCGACCTTCCCTGCCGAGAGGAGCGTGAAGATTGTGAATCCGCTCAGCCAGGACCTCAATGTTCTCAGGCAGACGCTTATCCTGAACGGACTTGAGGTTGTGGCATACAATATCAACAGGCAGATCAGCTCGCTGAGGATATTCGAGTACGGAAGCGTATATCAGAGGCTTCCTGAAAAGGACGGAAAGACCCTCGAGGGTTACGAGGAGCATACCTGCTTCTCCATGTTCATGACCGGAACTCCGGACAAGAGCTGGAGGGATGCAGCCGGAAAGAGCAGTTTCTTCCAGCTCAAGGGCTATGTTGAACTCCTTCTCAAGAGATTCGGCGCGGATCTCTATCAGATGTGGACCGACGCCGCACCTTCAGATATCTTCTCCGAGGGTGTGGTTTACAAGCTACCTGGTCAGGGCAAGCAGCTTGCTGTCCTGGGAACAGTCAACCCGGCACTTGCCCGCAAGTTCGGCATCAAGCAGCCTGTTTTTGCGGCTGAGATAAGCTGGCCTGTGCTCTTCGACCTCATAAAGAGGAACAAGGTTGCCTTCAAGGAAATGCCTAAATTCCCTGAGGTGCGCAGAGACCTCGCCCTTCTGCTTGACGAGAAAGTGGCTTATGCGGACCTTCGTGCCGCTGCCTTCAAGTCGGCTAAGAAGCTTCTCAAGGACGTTACCCTCTTCGATGTCTACAGGGGAGACAAGATTCCTCAGGGCATGAAGCAGTACGCCATGAGTTTCACCATTCAGGACCTTGACAAGACCCTTACCGACCAGGATACGGAGAGGGTAATGGAAAGGCTTCTGAGTGTGTTCAAGAATGATTTCGGTGCTCAGTTGAGATAATGATGAGGTCTTTCCGCAGATTTGCAGTCATCTTTTTGACCTTGCTGGTTTTCCTTTCCTGCTCAAAGGCGGGAAAGGTGATTCCTGCGTCAAAGATGTCTGAAATCTATGCGGACATGTTCATTGCGGACCAGTGGCTGAGGGAGAACACGGGCAGCAGGCGCATGGCGGATACCACACTCTTCTATGACCCTATCTTTGAGAAATACGGTTATGACAGAAAGGATTTCGTTGCCAGCGTGGGTTATTACATTGACAAGCCGGACAAGTTCTCCAAGATACTGAAGAAGTCTTCCCAGATGATACAGACAGACAAGAACAGGTTTGACAAACTGTCTGAGATCGAGGCCAAGGCCGCTGAGGCGAACAAGGTATTCGAGAACTACGAGGCAAAGGACTTCTGCAAGGACAGCCTTGTATGGAAGAGTTACGCAATCTTGCTCGACAGACTGAGCGAGGAGTTGGAAGAGGAGGAACAGGATGCTGCGTGAGAAGACAGTCTTCGGGCCGATAAAGAGCCGCAGGCTTGGGAATTCCCTGGGAATCAACCTGCTTCCGGAAGAGGGAAAGATCTGCAATTTCGACTGCATCTACTGCGAGTGCGGCTGGAATAGGGAAGGGCGCGGGGATACCGTGCTTCCTGATGCCGCCAAGGTGAGAAGGGAGCTTGAGGAAAGTCTCTCCCGTTGCCTTCTTGAAGGGACGCAGATAGATTCCATCACCTTTTCCGGGGATGGTGAGCCTACTCTCAATCCCGAGTTCCCGAGAATCATAGAGGATACCATAGCTCTCAGAGATGCCTATTTCCCGGGCAGTGTGATATCAGTGCTGTCCAATGCTACCAATGTTGGGAAGAAAGAGGTTTTTGAGGCTCTTCGCAAGGTGGATAATCCCATCATGAAGATAGATGCCCCTACCAATGAACTTGCCGCTGAAATAAACAGACCGTGGCCGGGCTATGATGTGGCTTCCGTTGTGGAGTCGCTGAAGGCTTTCAACGGTGATTTTGTGCTGCAGACCATGTTCCTGCGCTGCGATCATTTCGATTCCTCGTCACCTGAGGTTCTTGGACCATGGATGGATATCGTAAGGACGCTCAGACCGCGAGAGATAATGGTCTATACCGTGGATAGACCTACCCCGGAGAAGGGTCTGGTGAAGTTCAGTGCGGATGAGATGAGGGATCTGGTGTCACCTCTGCTCGAGGAAGGATTTAGAATACAGATAAAAGGATAGTATATGAGTTATTTGGAAAAGTATGCCTATTCCCTTGATTTAGAGGAGATCGGGCGTCAGGTGGAGTTGATTGCATCTGGTATTGACAGCATCAATTCGGTGGAGAATCTCAAACTTTGCTTCTCCGCCATGGACCTTACCACGTTGAAATCGGATGACACCGAGGCCAGGGTCAAAAGGCTGGTGGAGAAAGCCAACAATGTGCAGAAGGAGTTCGAGGGCTATCCGCTTCCGGCTTCTATATGCGTATATCCCAACTTTGCATCGCTGGTAAGAGACAGCAGAGCCTCTGAAGAGCTTCACGTCACCACTGTTGCATCCTGCTTCCCTTCGGCCCAGAGCTATCTTGAGGTGAAGGTGCTTGAATGCGAGCTTGCGGTCAGGAACGGTGCCGATGAGATTGACATTGTACTTGCTCTGAATTCTTTCCTTGCTGGCAATAAAGAGGCTGCCTTTGGCGAGATCCGTGCCATGCGCGAGGCTATCGACGCCCAGGCTGCGGAACTTGGCAGAAAGGTCACCCTCAAGGTGATACTTGAGACAGGTCTTCTGGGAACTCCAGAGAATATAGCCGAGGCTTCTTTCCTTGCAATGGAGGCAGGTGCGGATTTCATCAAGACATCCACAGGAAAGGTCGAGGTCAATGCGACCCCGGTGTCGGCCCTTGTGATGTGCCAGTGCATCAAGGCTTTCTTTACAAAGACAGGAAGGAAGGTTGGCTTCAAGGCAGCCGGAGGTATCTCTACAGCGAAGGATGCCCTCTGCTATCTGGCGATAGTGAAGTCTGTACTTGGTGAGGAATGGCTTGGAAAGGACCTTTTCCGTCTTGGTGTTAGCCGCCTCGGCAATAACCTGATAAGTGAGATTGAACATAAAACCGTTAGTTTTTTCTAAAAAAGTGAGTTTTTGTTTTTGAAAAATATGCCCTGCACGTGCTTGTGCGGGGCTTTTTTATATAAAGCGTTTCATTTTGCAATGAAATGCTTTTATTTTCTTTTCTTTGCAAGAAAAAACTATGAAAACAAAACATGTTCTTATCATGCTGGCTTTCCTTCTGCCGGCATCCTGTACCAAATCAAATCTTTTTTATCCGGATCGAAATCCCGATGAGGGCCTTGAGCATGAAATGATAGTGCTCGGAAAGCAGCTGGAAGATCCATACACGGTGGCCAATATGTCCAAGGCTTTCGAGTCCGTGTACGGAACCAAGGCGGACAGGGGACAGATCACAACCACCGATTTCTATGTGCGCTTCCTGCCCCGTGATGAGGCCCAGATGGATGAACTTCTGTCTATGGGCCTTCAGCTGATCGATCATCCTGTGGATTATGAGATCCTTAGGGAAGGGGACTATTACCATGACCCTCAGCTGGGGGAAGAAGACATCACCTGGCAGTATGCCGTGGTGAGCAAAGGCTTTGTCTTTCCTTCCGGGATAAAGTATGAGATTTTGGATGAGTGTTTCCTTCCGGAGAATTCTTCAACAAAAGCGGAGTATGTGGACTGGGATTCCGTGGAAAGGGAAGCCTTCAGGCTCACGGGTAATTCCGGGATGCTCAGGGACGGGACCAAGGCCGATACCGGGCGTCCGTCCGGACGTGTCACCATAGAGGATGACAGCTCCGGGAAGATTGTGGGAGTAAAGGGCGTCAAGGTCTCATGCAACGTATTTGTGAAGATTGCCAGCAGTTTCACTGATGAAGAGGGCTATTATGAGATGAATATGAGCTTCTCTTCAGAGCCCCGCTACAGGCTTGTTTTCAAGAACAGGAAGGGATTCTGCATAGGTTTCAACCTTGTTCTGGTCCCTGCGTCCGTTTCCACCCTCGGCAAGGGCGGTGTGAACGGCATGGATGTGCATGTGGACGGGAACAGCGATCGCAAGCTTTATACGCGCTGTGTGGTGAACAATGCTGGCTATGAATATTACTGCTCCTGCAACAATGAAGGCATAGTCATGAAGACTCCACCTTCCAATCTTAGGATTTGGCTTTTCCAGAGGCTCTCCATCAGCTCTGCCGTCATGCTGCATCAGGGTGCGCTGATAGACAATTCCGTGGTTGCAAAGTATCTCGGGGAATACTCGTTCCTTGTGAAGATGTTCCTTCCGGACATCACCGTGGGACTGAGGGATATGGACAGTTTCTCGGACATCTATTCTGAGGCTGTGCATCAATTTGCCCATGCCAGCCATTTCATGCAGGCGGGAAAGGATTACTGGGACAAATACATATACAATGTACTCTTGTCTTTTGTTACCAGCGGGTTCGTGACCTTCGGCTCCGGAACGGAAGATAATCATGGATATATCGAGGTGGCGGAGATGTGGGCCTATTATATGCAGAACAGATTGCATGAAGACAGGTTCGGAGGAAACCCGGATTTCGGCTCTTCCTATTGGTTCTCCCCTCAGATTCTCATGGTCCTGGACAACAAGGGCATGGACAGGTTCAAGATTTTCTCTGCCCTTGGCTCGGACATAACTGACAGGGATCTCTTCCAGGCCAAGCTTGTAAGCCTGTATCCTGAAAGCCGAAGCATGATAAATCAGGCTTTTGGAAGATATAATTAGAAATTCAAAAAAATGTTGTATATTTGCATTCCACTACTGAGCGCGGGTGGCGGAATGGTAGACGCGCTAGTTTCAGGAGCTAGTGTCAATTGCGACGTGTGAGTTCGAGTCTCATCCCGCGCACATGAAAGGAGGTCGGCAGGTCCGGCCTCTTTTTTGTGTCCTGGCATCCAGGAAGGTGTTGAAATCCATCTGACAGGGAGAGTTTTATATGAAACGCAAAAGCGGAGAATCCATTTGGATCCTCCGCTTTTGTAGTCCCTACAGGAATCGAACCTGTATTTAAGGTTTAGGAAACCTTCGTTCTATCCGTTGAACTAAGGGACCAGTAAATTACCGGGCAGATTACTCAGCGTCCTTGACGATGATCTGACGTCCTCTGTAGTAACCGCACTCAGGGCATACACGGTGATACATCACTGTAGCGCCACAGTTAGGGCATGTTGCGAGTGTAGGAACAGGAGCGAAATCGTGAGTACGACGCTTGTCTCTGCGCTGCTTTGAAAGTTTGTGTTTCGGATGTGCCATTTTTTTATCTTTTTAAATTTATTATTTACTCAAAAACTTTATAGTCTCAGGATTGCATTCACCTTCCTCATGCACCCTCTGGAGCGGAAGAGCTATGCATACATAATCATATATGTCCTGACTGAAGTCCAAATCCTCACC
>JAGHUW010000001.1 GCA_018064625.1 Candidatus Cryptobacteroides equifaecalis
ATCAGCGCCGGCATCACAACACCTCCGAATGCGGCAATCACAGGAAGCATGGCCTTCTTAGGTGAGGAAAGTTCGCCGAAGGCTATTTCCCTCTTGATCTCAAGGCCGACGGTGAAGAAGAACACCACCATCAGCACGTCGTTGATCAGTTTCTCTACGGTCATGTCCCTTGGGAACATGGGGTTCACGCCTCCGTCCGGGCTGAAGAGCCTAACCTGCAGTGAGGTCTCGAGTATGCTGTGATAAAGATGTTTTGTGAATGGCAGATTTGCCAGGAGCATGGCAAGAATGACCCCCAGCATGAGCAGCATGCCCTGGAACCATGGCTGCTTTGAGATATTGCCACTCTTGTGGTTAAATTTGACTACACCCTTGTTCCAGGTGTAGATAGGAATGATTTTCATTACTTTTTACTACTAACTAACTATAATATGACCTTGAAGTCGAGTACGGTATTTCCGCAGTAAGACCCTGTGAGAGTGCATGATGCACCTTCCTCAGGGCGTGTGAGGATTTCCTTTCTTGCTTCAAGCTCGATGGCCAATATGTCTCCGGTCCTTATATAACAGAACCTCGTGGCCTCTTCTATCGCTTTTTCAATCACCGTGCGCTCAGCCGAGCCCTCGGTCTCATATATCCTTTTTCCATCCAGTTCCATGCAGAAGCGGTTGTTTGCTCTCCCGAGTGTCTCCTTGCTGTAAACAGGGAAGGGAAGGAAAGAGGTGTGGTCTATACAGGAAGCGCAGGCGAATCCCGTCTCGCTTCCGTCTATCATGTTCTCAGGGTAGAGGAGTGCTCCGTACCCTATGCCGTCGTAGTATCTGTCCGCAAACTTGGCGGACACGCTGCGTCCCGGCTTGCTGATTCTTGCAAAGAGCACAGGTGCGCAGCTGACGCGCGTCACGAACTCGGGAAGAAAGACGTCTTCGTTGTCCCTCTCCCATGTCGTGTCCGGTCTCACGATGACCGCACCCCCTGCTGTCTTTACAACTATATTCATCAGAAAAGCTTGCCTGTGTTGAACTTTGCCTGAAGCCTCTCCAGCTTGAACTGCTCCTCGAGCTTCGCAAACTGCGCCTTGGTGTCGAGGGTGAAGGTGCCCTGCTGTATCCATGCGAAATAAGAAGGCTCGCGCTGATATACCTCGCGTGCAGTCTTGCCCTTGTGCTTTCCGAAGTTGACTATGGCCTCGCCCGCATCATTGTAGATAAGGTGGCCGGAGAAGTCCACGTAACGGCGTCCTACGTATGCGGACATGGCCTTCACGTCGTTCTTCAGTCTCTTTTCGTTTCCGTCTTCGTCCCTGTACATGTCCAGCTGACCCTTCAGCACCTCGTAGGTGGCTATGGTGTCAGCCTCGGCGGTATGGGCGTTGTCGAAGTCTTTACCTCCGCAGTAGAAGCGGTAGGCGGCGCGCAGGTTGCGCGGCTCCATTGCGTGGTAGATGTTCAGCACATCCACCATCAGGGGCTCATGCAGATCTATGTCTATGGTCTTCCCGCAGTGGAGTTTCACCCTCTCGAGTTCCTCCGCAAGCATGGGCAGGTCGAACTTTGCCGAGTTGTATCCGGCAAGGTCGCTGTCCCTGAGCCATTCAAGCACCTCGTCCACCACATCGCAGAAGCGCGGGCAGTCCACGAGCATGTCGTCTGTGACTCCGTTGACTTTGGATGCCTCGTCGTTGATGTGGATCTGCCTTCCTGAGACGTAGTCCCAAGGCTTGACTTTCCAAGTCTTGATTCTCTGTTCCCCTCCCGGGAAGACCTTGACGAAGCTGAGTTCTATGATTCCGTCGGTCGGAATATTAAGGCCTGTGCTCTCTATGTCGAAGAAGAGCAAAGGCCTCGTCAGATTGAGTTCCATTCAGATAATTGTTTATGATACCATGATAGGCATGATGATGCCGCACATCTTTCCTGCCTCATCCTCTTCCTCTGCAGGGACGATGAGCGCTGCTCTGCGCGAATCGGCAAACTTCATGACCACGGTTCCGCATGAAAGGTTGGAAAGGATCTCCGCGAGGAAGGAAGACTTGAAGCCTATTGCCAGTTCGTCTCCGTTATAGTCGCAGGAAAGCTTCTCGTAGGCTGCGAGAGCGAAACCGAGGTCCTGGGCAGTGATTTCCAGCTGGCCTGGCTTGAGCTCGAATTTGATATGGTTGGAAGCCTTGTTCGCGCACACCGATACGCGCTTCACTGTATTGAGCAGCTGGTTGCGGTCTATCCTGAGCACGTTGGCATTGTTCTGCGGTATCACATCCCTGTATTTAGGGTATTTGCCTACGATGAGTCGGCATACCATCATTGTATCCGAGAAGTTGAATACCACCGTCGATGCGTCGAAGGTGACCTTGACGTCGTCCTCACTCTTGTCGAGTATCGATCTGAGTACGGCTGCCGGCTTCTTGTGAAGGATGAAGGAAGCCTGGAAATCAGACTTCACATCCGCGCTGGTATAGCAGATGAGCTTGTGGGAGTCTGATGCCACGAGGGTTGTGGAGTCAGTGTTCACGTCGAAGAAGATACCGTTCATGGCAGGGCGCATCTCGTCGTCGGCCGTAGCATATATTGTGCTGCTGATCCCTTCGCCGAGCACTGCTGCCGGAACTGTGAATGTCTGCGCATCCTCTCCGGCACCCTTTACCTCAGGGTAGTCGGCTGCAGGGAAGAAAGGCAGGGTGGAGTTACCGTTGCTCCACCTGCATTCGAAGGTTGCGTCGCTCTTCTCGGCAATGTCGATAGGCTGGTCTGGAAGCGCCTTGAGCAATTCCATGAGCTGGCGTGCCGGTGCGGCGATGCTTCCTTCCTCCTGCACATTGTCAAGTTCGATGAGGGTGCGGAGGGTGAGTTCCTGGTCAGAGGCTGTCACCTCGAGTTTTCCTTCCTTGGTCACGAAAAGGAAGTTTTCCAGTATTGGGAGTGCTGTCTTCGAAGGAATTGCCTTGGAGACGTCCATGAGTCCCTTGAGAAGCTCGGAGCTTGAAACGGTAAATTTCATATCAAATTCTTTTATTTGGGCAAAGATAGCAATTATCCTTCAACTTTTGGCATAGCTTTTGAATTTTTGAAGGCAAAGGATTGAAAACAAAATTCGAAAAATATGAAAACTAATTTTTTGATTGTCGCTCTGTCTGTTGCCCTTAGCGGTGCAACAGCTTACGGCGTTGCGAAATACGCCATGGATAACACGCAGCCGATTGCGGGAACATCTGTCGCTGATTCCGGTTCGCATTCCGGACAGCCTCAGTACAAGACTGTCAATTTGTCACTGTCAGATTATCCTGATTTCACCTTCGCTGCAGAAAATGCAGTCGAAGCTGTCGTTTATGTAAAGGTAACGATGAAGAATCAGGGAAACGGCAATGCCGATCCGTTCTTCCAGTTCTTCTTCGGCGGCCCTCAGGAGAGACAGGGCAGCGGTTCCGGCGTCATCATCCGCCCGGACGGATATATAGTTACGAACAATCACGTGGTTGCAGGTGCCACTACAATCGAAGTTACACTCAACAACAACAAGACATATGAGGCAAAGGTGATAGGTACAGACCCAGCCACCGATGTGGCCCTCATCAAGGTTGAGGCCGACGGTCTGCCTACACTCCAGCTCGCTGACTCTGACAAGCTCCGTCTTGGCGAATGGGTGCTTGCAATCGGCAGCCCTCTGGGCGAGGAGCTCCGCTCCACCATCACCGCAGGTATAGTCAGCGCGAAGGGCCGCTCGATGCCTAACTATAAGGGAGAGTTCAAGATCGAGTCCTTCATCCAGACAGATGCAGCCGTGAATCCGGGCAACTCCGGCGGCGCTCTCGTGAACAAGGAAGGCCAGCTCGTGGGTATCAACACAGCCATCATCTCTACAAATAATGCCTATCAGGGCTATTCATTCGCAGTTCCTTCCAACATTGTCAGGAAGATTGTTGCGGACCTCATCGACTTCGGTTCCGTGAAGAGGGCGAAGCTCGGCATTTCCATGAGCCCTATCGACGCAAAACGTGCGCAGGAGTTGAAACTTTCTGACGTAAGCGGCGTATATATAGAAGAGGTAGTGAAAGGCGGCCCTGCTGACAAGGCCGGACTCAAGAAGGGAGATATCCTCGTCGCAATAGGTGCTGTCCCTACGAAGAACGCTTCAGACGTTCAGGTTCAGGTCAACAGCTTCCATCCGGGAGACAAGTCCAATGTGACCATCATCCGTGACGGAAAGAAGATGGAGATCCCTGTCACCTTCGAGTCTGTTGACGACAACAACGGAGCAGTCCTTGAAGACGGTGACGTACTCTTCTACGGCGCTTCCATCCGTGCAATGGAGAAGTCTGAGCTTGAGAGGCTCGGTCTCAAGAACGGAGTGCTCGTGAAGAAGGCGGGTAACGGAAAGATGGCTCAGGCTGGTGCGGAAGACGGATTCGTGATCTGCTACATCAACGATGTCGCTGTTTCAAAACCTCAGGATGTGATTGACATAGCGAAGAAGAGCAGACGTGCGGTTTACGTGGAGGGTGTCACAGCCTCCGGCCGTCCTGGCTACTTCGCCTTCGGCAAATAGCCGTCAGACACGCTTGAAGTGATAAACCATATCGCAACCGGTTTGTGCCGGTTGCTTTTTTTATATAAATAGTATGAGACAACTTAAGATTACAAAGTCCATCACCAACCGTGAAAGTGCATCCCTGGACAAGTATCTCCAGGAGATCGGACGCGAGGAGCTTGTTTCCCCTGAGGAGGAAGTGGAGCTCGCTCAGCGCATACGCAAGGGTGATCAGGAAGCGCTTGAGAAACTTACCAGGGCAAACCTCCGTTTCGTAGTGTCTGTAGCAAAGCAGTATCAGAACCAGGGACTCAGTCTCCCTGACCTTATCAATGAGGGTAACCTCGGCCTTATCAAGGCCGCCGAGAAGTTCGACGAGACCCGCGGTTTCAAATTCATTTCGTATGCCGTGTGGTGGATTCGCCAGTCCATCCTCCAGGCCCTTGCGGAGCAGAGCCGTATCGTACGCCTTCCGCTCAACCAGGTGGGTTCTCTGAACAAGATAAACAAGGCCCTCGTGCGCTTCGAGCAGGAGAATGAGCGCCAGCCATCGACAGAGGAGCTCGCAGACCTGATCGATATCCCACGTGAGAAGATTGAGGATACCATGCGCGTCTCAGGCCGCCACGTCAGCGTGGATGCGCCTTTCGTGGAGGGCGAGGACAACAGCCTTCTTGACGTGCTTCCAAATGATGAGTCACCGAGCGCAGACCGCGGCCTTACCAACGAGTCGCTCAGCACGGAGATTGAGCGTGCCCTTCAGATTCTTACCGTGAGGGAGCGTGAGATCATCAAGAGCTTCTTCGGCATAGGCTGCCAGGAAATGACTCTTGAGGAGATTGGCGAGCGCCTGGACCTCACCCGTGAGCGTGTACGTCAGATCAAGGAAAAAGCAATAAGAAAACTAAAGAAACCTTCGGCAAGCAAACTTCTGAAGGCATATCTCGGACAGTGATGACAGCAGAACAGTTTCTTGCTTCCAAGGCCTCAGAGGCCGTGAAAGCACTTTATGGGGCAGATTTCCCTGCAGAGCAGATGCAGGTTGCCACAACCCGCAAGGAGTTTGAGGGAGACTATACGGTAGTCGTGTTCCCGCTTCTTCGCACCAGCCGCAAGTCTCCGGACGCCACGGCTCAGGAAATGGGAGAGTGGCTCTGTGCCAACTGCGCCGAGGTGAGCTCATTCAATGCAGTGAAGGGTTTCCTGAACATCTCCCTCTCCAACCTCTACTGGCAGGAGTCTTTCAGGGAGATAGCCTCAGACAGCAACTTCGGCCAGCTTCCTTCAACCGGCCGCCGCGTCATGGTGGAGTTCTCTTCGCCTAATACCAACAAGCCTCTGCACCTTGGCCATGTCCGCAACAATCTTCTCGGCTCGTCTGTCTCTGACCTGCTGAAGGCTGCGGGCGAAGAGGTCATCAAAACTACCCTTGTCAATGACCGTGGCGTGCATATCTGCAAGTCCATGTATGCCTGGGAGCAGCGCTTCAACGGCGCAACCCCGGAGAGCACGGGCAAGAAGGGAGACCATCTTGTGGGCGACTGCTATGTGGAGTACGCCAAGATGGAGAAGGAGGATCCTTCCGTAAGCGACAAGGTTCATGAGATGCTCGTGAAGTGGGAGCAGAACGACCCGCAGGTGCGCGCACTCTGGCAGATGATGAACGA
>JAGHUW010000014.1 GCA_018064625.1 Candidatus Cryptobacteroides equifaecalis
GACCTCAACAGCGTCACACCTGGCGCTGCCATCAGATATACCCTGGACGGCAGCATCCCTTGCGAGAACTCCCCTCTCTACACGGAACCTCTACACATCGAAGGCAGCTGCACCGTCAACGCGCGCTGCTGGAAGGACGGGCGCGCCAGCCGCACCCTCAGCCTGAAACCCGTCAAGGCAGAATATATTCAGGCGGCAAAGCTGAGCGAAGAGTATCTTGCCGACGGACTCGCATACAGCTACTACACAGGAGAATTCAGCCTCTGCAGCCAGATAGCCTCCGGCAGACTCTGCAGCCGCGGAAGCATGGCCTATCCAAGCATCAAGGACGCAGCGGACCAGGACCACTTCGCATACATCTTCGAGGGATTCGTCCGCATTCCGCACAAGGGAGTATGGGAATTCGCAATCATTTCAGATGACGGCAGCATGATGTACCTTGACGGACAGGTGGTGGTGGACAACGACGGCTCGCACGCCGCAGACCTTGCCACGGGACGCATTGCCCTCGACGAAGGCTGGCACCAGCTGCGCATACTCTATTTCGAGGATTACGAAGGCGAGGACTTCGACTTCCTGTGGAAGCAGGACGGCGAGTTCGTTCACATACCGGAAAACAATCTCAAGCATTAAAATATGAAGAATACATACCGCACATTGCTGGGCCTGGCAGCCATGCTCTTTTGCCTCAGCGCCAACGCACAGCCACCAGTACTGATTCACTCGCATAACGACTATTGCCGCACTGTGCCATTCTATGAGGCTTATTCCCAGAAGGTTGCCTCTATAGAAGTGGATCTTTTCTACCGTGATGGGGAGTTGCTTGTAGGCCATGACATCGAGGACCTCAAGCCGGACATGAGTTTTCGCAAGCTTTACCTCGACCCGGCCGTGGAGATGTTCCGCCGCAACGGCGGACAGGCCTACAACGACCCATCGCTGGAACTGTCCCTGATGATAGAGATCAAGTCCGCCACCGAACCGGCCCTCAGCTGCGTGGCAGAGGCACTCGGGCAGTATCCGGACGTATTCACCGGAGACAAGGCCATCAAGGTGGTGATCACAGGCAACGTGCCTGAGCCGGCCGACTTCTGCAAGTATCCGGATTTCATCAGCTTCGACGGAGACGTAAACCGCAGCTACACCGCCGGACAGCTCGCGCGTGTGGCTATGTTCAGCCTCAACTTCCGCGACTACAGCAGCTGGAACGGCAAAGGCTCCCTGGTGATAGCCCAGGAGAAAAAGGTCAGGGAGATGATAGCCAAGGTGCACGGAATGGGAAAGCCTATACGCTTCTGGGGTGCACCGGACGCACCTACCGTATATTACACCTTCTACAACTTCGGCATTGACTACATCAATACGGACAAGCCGGCGCAGTGTGCAGCCTTCTTCTCTGACTGGGGCAACAAGAACTTCCAGATAGGAGTCAGCCGCAGCAATGCCAGCGGCGTCACCGGAACCCATAAGCTGGACAAGACCACAAGGGACTTCAGCGGATTCCAGAACGAGAAGCTGCAGCTCAGCAAGCCCGTGGACGTTTACACCCCAAGCTTCCGTAACGACGGTGCCCACAGGAAAATCAAGAACGTGATCCTGCTCATAGGCGACGGCATGGGCATCAACCAGCTCACCGCAGCAGAGTACGCAAACAAGGGACTCACCATCACCCAGCTCAAGAGCGTCGGTCTCAGCAAGACCTGCGCCAAGGACCAGTTCACCACCTGCTCCGCAGCGGGCGGCAGCGCACTGGCCACGGGAGAGCGTCACTTCAACCGCCACATCGCAATGAGCGAGGACGGAGAGGAATACCCTTCTCTGACCGACTGGTTCGGCTCCCTCGGCAAGGCCACCGGCGTGCTGACCCTCGGCAACGTGGTTGACGCCACCCCTACCGCCTTCTACGGCCACAACACGGAAAGGGACGATGCGGACGACCTCACCGCCGACCTGCTCGACGGCCACGTCGATGTAGTCTGCGGCAGCGGAATCAGGGAGTTCACAAAACGCAATGACGGCCGAGACATTCTCAAGGAACTCTCCTCCGTCTATAGCATCATCGATGACTCCGGAAAGATTGCCTCCACCCAGGGAAAGGTACTGTGCATAGACCAGCGCATGGACATAGCAGCACAGGAAGACAACCTCAGACTCCTTGCCGATGCTACCCGCAGCACGATACAGAAGCTGCAGCAGACAAGCAGGAAAGGATTCTTCCTCATGGTGGAAGGAGCAAAGATAGACTATGCAGGCCACTCAGACTGCCTCCCGGGTTCGATAATCGAGACCCTGAGCTTCGACATGGCAGTGGCTGAGGCACTCAGGTTCGCCGATTCCAACGGCGAGACCCTGGTGGTCATAACCGCAGACCATGAGACCGGCGGACTGGTTGTGGTTGACGGCGACGAGCAGACAGGCCGCGTGCTCGGATTCTACTTCTCTGACGACCACACCCCATCACTCGTACCTGTATTCGCCTATGGTCCATATTCAGACATGTTCAGCGGCATGTACAGGAACATCGAAATCCCACGGACAATCAAAGCTTTGGTAAAATGAAAACACGTACTGCAATAATAGCGATCACAGCCCTGTGCTGCGGCTGGACCGGTGCCATGGCACAGGACCTCAAGTCAGGTCCATATACTCTGCCTTACAAGAACACCTACGTGAAGGAAGTCTTCGTTGCAGAAAACGAATTCCGCACCAAGGCTGCCGAGTGCGTGGAGCCTGCAAGCTTCGAAAAGGCAAAGGCAATACTCCCCGCCCCTGTGTGGGAAGGACATCAGGCCGAGATAGACATGTACTGGCATGCGTGGAAGATAGCAGTGGGGAACATTCGTCAGCCGGAAGAAGGCTCAGGCTTCGTTTCCTCATACCTGGACGTGGCCTACAACGGCAATATCTTCATGTGGGACACCTCATTCATGATGATGTTCGCCCGCTATGGCTACCACTTCTTCCCGTTCCAGAAGTCTCTGGACAACTTCTACGCAAAGCAGCACCCGGACGGATTCATCTGCCGCGAGATAAGGGCAGACGGATCGGACTGCTTCGAGCGTTATGACCCCACCTCCACCGGCCCCAACCTTCTGCCGTGGGTGGAGCTGCGCTATTTCCAGCAGTTCGGGGACGAGAAGCGCCTTCATGCCATCTTCCCGGCACTCTGCGCCTACGCACGCTGGTGGCGCCTGAACCGTACCTGGCCGAACGGCACCTACTGGAGCAGCGGCTGGGGCACAGGCATGGACAACATGCCACGCGTGAAGCCTGAATACAGCCCTATCTACTCCCACGGACACATGGAATGGCTGGACACCAACCTCCAGCAGATGCTGGTGGACGAATCCCTGCTGCAGATAGGTTTCTACATAGAGAGATGGCAGGAAATCGAAGACATGGAGGATGAGATGAAGTTCCTGCGCAAGCATATCAACGAGGCCATGTGGAGCGATGATGACACTTTCCTCCACGACAGATACGCAGACGGAAGCCTCTGCCCTACCAAGGGCATCAGCGCCTTCTGGGCTTTGCAGACCGATGCCCTGGAGAAGGAGCGCCTGGACAAGCTCGTTGCACACCTTGAGAACGAGGCCGAGTTCAATCGCCCTCACCGCCTGCCTTCGCTCTCCGCCGACCATCCGAAATATCACCCTCAGGGCCGATACTGGCAGGGCGGAGTATGGCCGGGAACGAGCTACATGCTCATAGACGGACTCTGGATGAAAGGATACAGGGATCTTTCCCGCAAGCTGGCGGACAACCACTACGCCAACATACTTCAGGTATGGAAAGAGACCGGCACCTTCTGGGAATACTACGCTCCGGAATCGGTTGCTCCCGGATTCATGGCACGCAAGGACTTCGTGGGCTGGACCGGACTTCCGCCTATCGCCGTGTTCATAGAGAGCATACTCGGCATAAGGTCAGACTACGCTGCAGGCAAGGTTGTCTGGGACCTCAGGCATACCGAGGCCCACGGCATTGAGAGATACCCGTTCGGCCCGGAGGCCCTCATCAGCCTCAAGGCTGCAAAAAGGAAGAACGCCGCCGCAGCTCCCGTCATCAGCGTAAGTACTGAGGTTCCTTTCGAACTGGAGGTAATCTGGGATGGCGGCAGCAAGACCGTCAGTGTAACCGGGTCAGAAACAATCAAACTGTAATATATATGGTAATAGCTATAGATCTTGGAGGCACAAAGATCCGTGCCGGATTGGTCGAAGGCCACCTTGTGACCCGAGCCCTGTATGAGCCATGCAAGGCCACAGGGACGGAGGACGAGGTGGTGAGCCAGCTGACAGGCATGGCAAAGAGCCTGATGAACAATGAAGTCAAGGCTGTGTGCATAGGCGTGCCATCTGTGGTGGACGCGGAAAAAGGCATCGTTTACGATGTCACCGGCATCCCATCCTGGAAAGAGGTTCACCTCAAGGAGAAGATGGAAAAGAGCCTGGGTGTTCCAGTGTTCGTGGACAACGACTGCAACTGCTTTGCACTGGGAGAATATTACTTCGGCAAAGGCAAGGGCTCACGTTCCCTGCTGGGCATTGCCCTGGGTACAGGAGTAGGTTCCGGCCTCATTCTTGACGGCCACCTTTACAGAGGCAACAACACCGGAGCCGGAGAGATAGGGGCAATCCCCTATCTGGACAAGGATTACGAGTATTACTGCAGCAGCCGCTTCTTCACAGGCCGCGGGACAACAGGCAAGGATGCCGCACAGAAGGCTTGCGAGGGTGATGCGGAGGCTATCGCTCTGTATGAGGAATTCGGAGGGCACGTAGGACAGCTGATGAAGCTGGCCATGTACGCATACGACCCTTCTTATATAATAATAGGAGGAAGCATTGCCAACGCTTTTCCTCTGTTTGAAAAGAATATGAAAAAAGCTATGAAAGACTTCGCATTTGGAGGTAGTTTATTGAATATCAATATACTACGTAGCGAATCGGACTATATCATGCTTCTTGGCGCAAGCACACTTTGCGCTTTATGAGGTATGAAATACGCTAAAAACGCAATTTCAATGGCAGAATAATCATACCTTTATCAAAAATATTTTTTTATATGAAAAAACTAATATCCATTTTTTCTGTACTGCTGATGATGTTGTCACATCTCGCAGCTGCTCAGGACATCAAGGTGTCCGGTTCAGTCACAGATGCTAACGGGCCGGTAGCCGGAGCCTTTGTCGTTGTCAAGGGCACGACCAACGGCACTGTTTCCGATCTTGACGGGAACTATTCAATAACTGCTCCTTCCGGCGCAGTCCTCGAGTTCTCTTGCATGGGCTACGTCTCTCAGGAGGTTCCTGTAGCCGGCCAGTCAGTAATCAACGTGGTCCTCAAGGAGGATAACGAGATTCTTGCTGATGCTGTGGTCCTCGGTTATGGTGTTGCCACCAAGAAGAAGGATCTCTCCGCTGCCGTAGGCGTGGTTTCAAATCCAGACGCACTTTCCGCACGTCCTGTATCTTCCGTAGAGGGAATGCTTCAGGGCCAGATCGCCGGTGTATCCATCTCATCTGATGGTGGTGACCCTACATCTGCCCCTAACGTTGTCATCCGCGGTCAAGGAAGCCAGAACAGCGAGCAGGTTCTCTGGGTTGTAGACGGTATCCCGGGAGCTCCTATCGCATCTCTCAACGACATCGAGTCAATCGTAGTCCTCAAGGATGCAGCTTCCGCTGCAATCTACGGTGCACAGTCAGGTGCAGGCGGAGTAATCCTCGTTACCACCAAGAAGGGCGGCAAGGAAGGTCTCTCCGTAAACTATGACGGTGTATACGGTGTACGCCAGGCTACAAAGCTCATCCAGTCCCTCAACGCAGAGGAGGCTATCCAGATGCGCAAGCTCTCATACGCAAACGCAGGTCTCAGCCTTCCTGATGCATGGAACCCTGAGAAGAACAGCTGGATCAAGACAACCCGCACCAACTGGATGGACGAGGTATTCCGCACAGCTTTCTACAACAGGAACAGCGTTTCTGTAAACTACAACAGCGACAAGCTTCAGAACCGTCTCACATTCAGCAATGATGCAAATGACGGTGTACTCGTAGGTACCTACAACAAGAAGACCGGTATCCACTACACAGGAGTCTTCACAATCAACAAGTGGGTCAAACTCACAGAAGACCTTACCTGGACCCAGGTAAATCAGCGCAGCGTGAACACATCTTCTCCTGAGAACGGTGTGCTCATCAACGCCATCTTCATGCCACAGAGCGCAGAGGCCTATGCCAAGGACGGCAGCTTCGGCGGTATCGTTCCAGCTGAGCAGGCTCAGTGGGCATCAGCTCACGGCGACTCTATCAACCCTCTCCGTCTCTGCCTTGCAGACACCAACTACAACAAGTCAAACTCACTTTGGACTACAACAGGTCTTGAGATCGGAAACATCGTTCCTGGCCTCAAGTTCAACAGCCGTTTCACTTATGCAGTGGAGTCTGGTTTCTCAAAGATCTTCACCCCACGCCGCCTCGAGCTTGGTAAGCCTGTGGACAACAACTTCCTCGATTACGCAAGCAACCGTGAAGAAAGGTGGAAGACAGAGAACACCCTCACCTACGACAAGACTTTCAAGAAGCACTCTGTAGGCGCACTCCTCTCTACAACAGCAGACCACTTCTATGGCCGCTACCTCAATGTTCAGGGCCAGAACTTCGGTGACGAGTCCGTATATCTCCAGTATCTTGCAAACGCAGGCTCTGTAAAGGGAGAGGACTCATTCTCAGGCAACGATGCCAACCTCGCTATCGTGGCCCGCGCATCATACAGCTACGATGACCGTTACTTCGTAACAGCATCATGGCGCCGCGACTATGC